>JAUVJE010000075.1 GCA_030592355.1 Clostridia bacterium | reverse complement strand
CCAGATCTTTCATGGTTTTTTCGGTCTGGTATACGGCCGAATCAGCATTGTTCCTTATTTCAACTTCTTCTTTACGCTTCTTATCTTCTTCTGCATGTTGCTCAGCTTCATTGACAGCTTTTTCTATGTCATCATCCGAAAGGTTTGATGAAGCGGTCAAAGTAATTTTTTGTTCATTGCCTGTTCCCAGGTCTTTAGCCGAAACATGAACTATGCCGTTTGCGTCTATATCGAAAGTCACTTCTATCTGGGGTATTCCCCTCATTGCAGGCGGAATACCAGTAAGCTGGAATCTACCGAGTGTCTTATTATACTGGGCCATTTCTCTTTCGCCCTGCAGAACGTGAATATCTACGGAAGGCTGGTTGTCAGCCGCGGTAGAGAACGTCTGGCTTTTCTTTGTAGGAATAGTAGTGTTTCTTTCAATAAGTCTTGTGAAAACTCCTCCCAATGTTTCAATACCCAGTGATAGAGGGGTTACGTCGAGAAGTAATACATCCTTTACATCACCGGTTAAAACACCGCCCTGTATAGCCGCGCCTACAGCAACACATTCATCCGGGTTGATTCCCTTGAACGGGTCTTTCCCCAGGAACTTTTTAACCGCATCCTGAACTGCGGGCGTCCTAGTGGATCCGCCTACCATCAATATTTTATGGATATCCGAAGGATCCAGTCCCGCGTCTTTCATCGCTTTTCTGGTCGGTCCCATGGTTTTTTCAACAAGATCAGCGGTCATGTCATCAAATTTCGCCCTTGTCAGAGTCATATCAAGATGCTTTGGACCTGCTGCATCTGCTGTGATAAAAGGAAGATTAATATTTGTTGACATTACGGTTGAAAGTTCAACCTTCGCTTTTTCAGCAGCTTCTTTAAGTCTCTGTTTAGCCATTTTGTCTATTGCAAGGTCAATTCCGTTTTCGGCTTTGAAGGTTTTAACCATGAAGTCTATAATTTTATCGTCAAAATCATCGCCGCCCAGTCTATTGTTTCCATTTGTGGCAAGCACTTCAAAAACACCTTCGCTGATATCAAGAATCGATACGTCGAATGTTCCGCCGCCAAGGTCGAATACCATGATTTTCTGATCTTCTTCTTTGTCAAGTCCGTAAGCCAGCGCCGCTGCAGTCGGCTCGTTTATTATTCTAAGAACTTCCATGCCTGCAATTTTACCTGCATCCTTTGTAGCCTGTCTCTGCGAATCACTGAAGTATGCCGGAACCGTTATAACAACCTGCTGAATAGTCTCTCCAAGATAACTTTCAGCATCAATTTTTAGTTTTTGCAGAATCATAGCCGACAATTCCTGCGGGGTATATTTCTTACCGTCGATATCGACTTTTTTATTTGTACCCATGTCTCTTTTTATTGAAAGCACAGTTCTGTCCGGATTAGTTATTGCCTGTCTCTTAGCTACCTGGCCTACCATTCTTTCGCCGGTTTTTGAGAAAGCCACTACTGAAGGAGTAGTTCTGCCCCCTTCGGCGTTAGCGATTACGACAGGTTCTCCGCCTTCCATTACTGCTACGCATGAGTTTGTTGTTCCTAAGTCTATTCCAATTATTTTTGCCATTTCTTTTTCCTCCTATGGTTTGTTTATAAATTTATCAGTTGGCTACTTTAACCATACTGTGTCTTATTACTTTGTCTTTGTATATATATCCTTTTAACATAACATCAACAACTTCATTTTCTCCGAATTCCCCATCCTCTATATGAAGCACTGCGTGATGGAGTTCTGGGTCAAAATCTTCACCAAGGCACTCAATTTCCTCGATATCCAGCTTATCCAATATTTCCGAAAAGCGTCTGTGAACCAGTATAATTCCTTCTTTTAAGGCAGCCTTTGTCATATTTTTATCTACACTGAACTTTGCGCTTTCCATAGCGTCTATTACCGGTAGAAACGCTTCCACTAAGCTGGCTGTGGCATTTTTGTATATGTCGTCTTTTTCTCTTGTAGTGCGTTTCCTGAAGTTGTCAAATTCGGCTGCAAGTCTTTTATAGTTATCGGTTAACTCTGCGTTTTCCATCTCCAGCTGCTCTGATTTTATTTCAAATTCACTTTTTTTTTCTACTATTTCTTCAATGGGTATTTCTTCTGTCATATCTTTTTTTTTCTTTCCTTTCGCCTCTGTCATTTTCCTCTCCTCTCTATAATATCCTGAGCATCTCGTGCATAAGTTTATCAACATCACGCATAGATGCCAGTACTTTTCTATAATTCATCCTGAGCGGTCCTGCAACCCCAAATGAAATCATTCCCCTGGTATTGAAATCAAATGTCCTGTACATGGTTGTCATCCCTTTGAATTCTCCGATTTCGTTTTCACTGCCTATCTTGATTGTAATTTCATTCTTACCGGGTTTTCTGAACATTTTACAGAGGACCTGCTGTTCATTGAATATCCGAATTATTTCCCTCGCCTTGTTATGATCATGAAATTCAGGAAGGTCAAAGAGATTTGACGCTCCCTCTACGATTATGTCCATATCGCAGTTTTCCGCCGCCTGTACTGCAATACTCCCTACAATTTTTTTTATTTCTTCGCTATACTCAGCATATTCAATTTCCGTATCTTCTATATTAAAACTTTTTATTCCCTTAAGTTTTTCCGTGAGAAGCTGCGATAGCTTTTCAAGATCTTCCTTGGGAATAGCAATTGTTGTTTCCGTAGAAAAGCTTATGGTTTTCTTGCTTTCCATGAGCACCACACAAAGTATTTCCCTGTTGCTGACCCTTATAAGGTGGACTAACTCAACTGCATCTCTTCCATCTGCAGCAATAATTGCTATTGATGCATAGTGTGTGTATGAAGAGACTTCCCTTGAAACTTTTTCAATAATTCTTCTGAAGGATTCCGGTTCCAAATAACTTGATAACTGCAGAAACTCTTCTTCAAAATCGCTGAGGCTTTCATCAATAATAGTATTTACATAAAACCGGTATGCCTTTTCCATCGGTATCCTGCCCGCCGATGTGTGTGGAGATGCTATGAATCCGAGTTGTTCAAGCAATGCCATTTCGTTCCTGATTGTGGCTGGGCTTACACCGAAGTTATATTTACTCGCAACAGTTTTTGAACCAACAGGTTCTGCATTTTTCACATATTCTTCGATGACAGCCTTTAGTATGGCTGTTGTTCTCAGGTTCATCCTTCCTCCTGTTAGCACTCGCGCATCGAGAGTGCTAACCTATCAAAAAGATACCATCCCAACAGCACTTTGTCAATACTATTTTAAAAATTAAAAGTGATGCCCTAAATAAATTTTCGGAATACTTTATTTGCAAAATCCAAACCGTTTTGAGTCAGCTTAATTTTTTCACCATTTGAAATAAGCAAACCTGAATCTATACAGTCTTTTATTTCATTGCCATAGACTGAATAAAGACCTCGATTGAACTTTTGCGAAAAAACATTAATACTTATACCGTCTGTCATCCTTAGCCCTAAAATCATGAATTCTTTAATGCTTTCTTCCATATCTATTGTTTCTGAGTAGTCTTCCGGGAGCTTCAATTCATTTAGCGATCTGATATATTCACCAAGAACGGTAATATTTGAGAATCTTCTCCCGTTATAATATGAATGCGCCCCAGCTCCGAATCCCAGATATTCATCTAAAACCCAATAACCTATGTTGTGCCTGCATTGAAATCCGGGGCGCGCAAAATTTGCAATTTCATACTGAATATACCCGTTAGCCTGCAGATAGCCCTGAGCTGCTTTATACATATTTCTATCTTTTTCATCATCAATTTCCGGAAGCAATCCTTTATCCAGCATGCTTTGCAAAGGAGTGTCCTCCCCGACTTTCAAACTATAGCAAGAAACATGAGTAACACCTAAATCTACGACTGAACTAAGGCTATTTCTAAATCCTTCCTCTGTTTGAAGCGGGTAACCATGCATTAGGTCTATGCTTATGTTATCAAATCCTGCTTTTTTTGCATCTTTAATGTTTCTAATGGCCATCGAACGGTCATGTATCCTGCCCATGATAATAAGCATGTCATTCTCAAAAGACTGCACGCCAAAACTAATCCTGTTAATTCCGGCTTCTCTATAAATACTCAATTTTTCAAAATCAACTGTTCCGGGATTTGCTTCAATTGTAACTTCGGCATCCTCTGCCAAATCAAATTTGTTCAGGGCAGCCTTAATGAATTTCGCATCGGGATAAGAAGGTGTTCCTCCGCCGAAAAACACACTGGTAATATTTGATTTTTCAATATACTGCCTATTTAAGGCAATTTCAGTATCCAGTGCTTTGAAATAACTATGCATCAGGTATGATTTATCATCATATGTAACAAAATCGCAGTAAGAACAGCGTTGCTTACAAAATGGAATATGAATATAAATTCTTAAATCATTCAAGTTATGTATCCAGTTTCAAAACACTCATAAAAGCCTCCTGAGGCACTTCAACATTACCCAGGGACCGCATTCGCTTCTTACCTTCCTTCTGTTTTGCCAGCAGTTTTTTCTTCCTGCTTATATCCCCGCCATAGCATTTGGCCAAAACATCTTTCCGATATGCCCGTACGGTTTCGCGTGCAATAATCTTTCCGCCGATGCATGCCTGCACAGGTATTTCAAACTGATGCCTCGGAATATTCTCTTTTAATTTTTCAGTTATTTTTCTGCCCCGCGAATATGCTTTGGATTCGTGCACAATAAATGACAGGGCATCTATTTTTTCTCCGTTAAGCATAATATCTAATTTAACTAATTTTGACCGTACATACTCCGTTACCTCATAATCAAGTGATGCATATCCTTTGGAACGTGATTTCAGCGCATCAAAAAAGTCATATATTATTTCATTCAATGGGATATTATAGTTCAATTGAATCCTGCTTTCATCAAGATAAACCATATCAATATAAACGCCTCTGCGTTCTACACAAAGCTCCATAATATTCCCAAGGTACTTGGACGGCACTATAATCCCCGCTCTTGCTATAGGCTCTTCCATCCAATCAATATCTGCCGCATCAGGCATATTGGCCGGATTATCCACCTTTAATCTGGTTCCGTCACCCTTAATAACATTATAAATAACGCTAGGTGCGGTGGTAACCAGATCCATATCATATTCACGTTCTAGTCTTTCCTGTATAATTTCCATATGCAGAAGACCAAGGAACCCGCATCTGAACCCAAATCCAAGAGCAACACTCGATTCTGGTTCATAAAGAAGAGAAGCATCATTTAGTTTTAATTTTTCAAGAGCATCTCTCAGATCATTGTACCTGGCTCCATCAGCAGGATAAATTCCACAGAAAACCATGGAAACGGCTTCTTTGTATCCGTGCAAAGGCTGACCTGAAGGATTTTCTGCTGCTGTAACAGTATCGCCTACCCTTGTGTCTCCTACATTTTTTATACTGGCGGTAAAATAACCGACTTCTCCTGTTTTCAACTCCTCTGCCGGGGTGTATCCCCCGGGTTTCATGTAACCTACTTCATTTACCAAATGCGTGCATCCTGTGTTCATCATCAGAACTGTTTGATTCAGCTTAAGGGTGCCTTCCATGATGCGTACGAATACTATAACACCCTTGTAAGAATCGTATTTCGAATCGAAAATCAATGCTTTTAATATATCACCCTTTGGTATATCGGGCGGAGGCAGATATTTTACTATTGCTTCAAGTACTTCTTCGATATTCACTCCGTTTTTAGCTGAAATGCACGGAGCATGCTGTGCCTCAATACCGATTATATCTTCTATTTCATTAATAACATGTTCAGGCCTGGCAGCGGGAAGATCGATTTTATTGATTACCGGAAGCACTTCCAACCCGTTTTCTATTGCAAGATAAACATTGGCGAGAGTCTGGGCTTCAATCCCCTGCGCTGCGTCAACCACAAGGATGGCGCCGTCACATGCAGCAAGGCTTCTCGACACTTCATAAGTAAAATCCACATGCCCCGGAGTATCTATTAGATTAAAAATATATCCATTACCGTCCCTGGCATTATAAATCATCCTTACAGCCTGCGACTTGATTGTTATTCCCCTCTCTCTTTCAAGCTCCATGTTATCAAGAATTTGATCTTCCATTTCTCGTTCAGTAAGAAGTCCTGTTTTCTCTATTATTCTGTCGGCAAGTGTTGATTTGCCGTGATCAATATGAGCAATAATACTAAAATTGCGAATTCTGTTTTTAAAGTCTTCCATTTCAACTCCATTTTTTCTTGCTATTTCTCAGTAATTATAACATAATTGAATAAGAATTTTTTAAAAGGGCGGTCTCTTATGAATAAACGTATTTTAACCGTATTTTTATTGTTGTCGATATTATTTACATTGGGAGGATGCAAAAAAGTGGATATTAATCAGATGGAACTACCGGCGGTTGGCGAAGAAATAGCTATTATGAAAACTAGCATGGGGGATATCTATATAAGATTATTTAAAGATGATGCTCCTGAAGCTGTGGAGAATTTCACTGTCCATTCTAAAAATGGGTATTACGACAATTTAATTTTTCATAGAGTCATTAGCAACTTCATGATTCAAGGAGGCGACCCCGATGGAACAGGCATGGGCGGCGAAAGCATTTGGGGACAGGCTTTCCCAGATTATTTCACAGGAAATCTCTACCATTTTAAAGGTGCTTTATCCATGGCAAACTCCGGTTCAAATACAAATGGAAGTCAGTTTTTCATAGTACAGGCCGGTCCGCTGAAAGAAAACAGCAATAGCGAAGCTTGGTTGAAAAATGAAGAATATTCCGAAGAAGTTACTCAAAATTATCTGAACATCGGAGGAACTCCCTGGCTTGACAATGGTCATACAGATCCTCTCTCCGGGAGTAAAGGGCATATGGTATTCGGACAAGTATTCAAGGGGCTGGACGTTGTGGATGCAATTGCAGCTGTAAAAGTTGATCAAACATCGGCAAAGCCTGATGAAGACGTACTTATAATTAAAATTGAAATTATAGAATATACAGGTCAGTAAAACATAAAAAAAGAACCGGTTGGCCGGCTCTTTTTTTTATGTTTTAAAATATCAATCCCATTCAATAATCTGTTCTTCTGCATATAATAAACCATCGAATGTGTCGGCTTTTTTAATGATATTATGTCCGCTTCTTCCTTCAGTCGGCCTTATTTTCTGATATTGAACATATGGAGGTTTGATATTGATGCAGTTAAAATCCTCTGGCTTTTCTGCGAAATGTTTAATTGCTTTCAACGCCCCCTTGTAAATCCGCTTACAGGATTCTTTTGGAGAAAGGTGGATGGCGCCTATATTTTTTCTATAATATTGTTCATAAGTCATATCAGCGCCGCTGCCGGTTTCAAAGCATTCCTTTACTGATATGGCTTCCATATTGGGGCACCAACCCAAAGCTTCTATCGTAAATGCCTTGTCACCGCTTCCGAATATAGGCGGGACACCAAAATTTCCGGCTCCGACGGCAGTTCTGCCAAATTCCCCCAGCGAAACATCATTCAGTCTATAATCAATAACTGTAAAATTTCCTGAATGAGCCATATGGGCTCTTTCAGTTCCTGCTTTGGCGTGTTGTCCCACCCAGGCGATGGCATCTACCTTTATATTTTCGCATATTATATGGGTTGGCACCGCTCTTACATACTTTGCTTTTTCATGCAGCAGTTCAATATCAACCGCCCCCGGTCCATGTCCGTCTAAAACTATTACATCATCGGCGCCGCCGTCAATAAAACCTTGTACGGCCGCATTAGCTTCATTTGTTAAAAGCCGTGTAGCCTTTGCATAATATTTTGAGTGGAGCTGTGTCCAGTTGTCTTTATCAACAACTCCGGCTACCCCTTCTAAATCCGTTACTATAAGCATTCTCATATCTTACTCCTTAAAAAAATTATCCCTGATCGCTTTAAACAGCATAAGGTTGCCTTCTTTAGTAAAATGAGTATTATCAAATCTCCATACATCACCTGGCACACCACTGAAAAATTCAAATAAATCTATATATGGGATTCTGAATTCAAAAGCTGCCTTCTTTAAAACATCCATAATAGGTTGTGTTGTTATTTTATCACAGCTATATAGTAAATCTCCGCCCCGCGGTGGGTCCGTAGTTTTTGAGTGAGGTGGCGAAATTAAAAGAATCTCACTTTTCCCCTCCTTTAATTTTTCAATTAACTCATATAGGGCAGCTTTAAAGCTTTCCGGGCTGTTCATTCTTCGGTTGTTTGCCCCGATTATCATAATGCATAAGTCGGGTTTGTACTTTAATATGCGCTTTTCAGAATTTTCCAACAACCATTCGGCTGTTTTACTTCCGCTTCCGGTGAGAAATACTTCAGTTTTCCTGTCTGCTGCTCCTGCAATATATACAAAGCTGTCTTTCTCAATATTACTAAGCATGCCTGATTTGCTTTTGACCCATTTATAATATCTGCCACCGAATAAGTGCTCATTTCCTGTTAAATCCACTACTTTGTCATCTGTTTTGATTAAGGCAGCCTTTGTCGGCTGAGTAACCAGGCAAAGATTTTCTGGGCAGCCTTTGATTTTTATTTCAGGCGACTGTATAACAAGACCCTGGTTTTCCATCGGGAGTTGACTTGAGTAGGGTCGCCTTTGATTAAGTTTTTTAAAAGATGCGGTGCTGATGTGTGTAGATTCTATTTTAAGCTCTGTTGCGGGAATCCAGTTCATGCTGTTGCTTATCAGATAATCCCGTAGTAAAAAGGACCAGGATTTCATGGCGATGGGACAGTCCCATGCATCCATTCTTGAATCTTTAACAAAATCATACCTGTTGTAAGCCAGACTGTCACCGGTGATTACCACCGAACAATCCTCTTTCAACAGGTATGATAGATTTCGGGTATTATAAAATATCATTTAAGAATATCCTATGCCATATAAGCTTTTTCAACCTTTTCGAATGCTCTGAATATTAATTCTATCTCTTCTTCTCCCCAGCTTTCATAAATATTCAAATTGAAACTTTCATCTAGTGATTTTTCAACATTAGGACAATCAAATCCTTTTGAATAACTACCTTTGTACTGCGGAGCAGTCCAGGGGAACCCACCTGTGCCAAAAGCATTTTTATTTATAAACCAATCCATTAGGAAAGGCCGTGCAATACTGTAGTCCTTAATCATCTTCACACCTTCAGCTTCCACAGCGTCTAAAAACTCAATTTTACCGCATTTGACCGCTTCGGTATTAAATCTGAGCCTAAAGAACCAATAAGATGGCTCTGAGCCTTCTAAAAGCTTTGGAACAATTATTGTCTTCAGAGTTGACAATTTCTTTGTAAGGGCTACAACGATTCTGCGTCTTGCCTCAACAAGGTCTTTTAGTTTCTTAAGCTGCACGATTCCGATTGTACAAGACATATCATCTAAATTAAAATTAAGCGATGCCACATAATTTGTTGAACCATCTGCCAAACCAAATGGTTTTCCCCTGTCCGCATACCTGCGTATTTTCCAATAAGTATCTTCGCTTTTAGTAAATACCATACCACCCTGTCCGCCTGTATTAAAATGCTTGCCGAACATTGTCGAAAAAGCAGCTACATCGCCAAAGGTGCCGACATATTGTCCGTTGAGCTTTGAACCATGAGCCTGCGCACAGTCTTCAAGAACTTTCAAATCGTGCTTTTTGGCAAGTTCCATGATTGCAGGCATATCCGCAGCTTCTCCCATTATATGAGAAACAATGATTGCCCTTGTGTATTTAGTTATCATTTTTTCTATTTGTTCAGCATTTGTGTTGTAACAACCTGGCGCTGAATCAGCCACAACCGGAATACAATTATTCATAACAATCGGCATTATGCCGCCCGGATCAGTTACAGGACTTACGATAATCTCTGAAAACGGCTCAATCTCCAAAGCCCTTAGTGCAACATACACCGCAGTTGTCCCTGAATTCACTGCGTCAGCATATCCCCCGCCCATGAATTCCCCGAAATTCCTACACAGTTCATCTTCTTCTGCACCATTATAACCAGACGCCTGTCCGGTCTCAATTGCTTTGTCAAACATGGCCATAACTGCGGCTTTCTCTTCTACACCAATATTAAAACGGTTTTTCAAGCCGTTTTCTATCAGCGCCGCGCCGCCATTTACCGCAAGCTGTTTCATTAACAAATTCATAAAAACCTCCAAGGCTATTTGTAATTATTATACTACACCGGGAGGCTATTATTATTGATATTATTAATTATTATATTAGCGGATTTTGCATTCCGGGATTCCCGTCAGTTTATTTTTAATATATATTCACCTTCTGTAAGACCAGACTTAACTTCGTAAAAGTGCCCGTCATTCATGCCGAGTTCAATCATTCTTTTTTCGATTTCATTTTCTG
>JAUVJE010000140.1 GCA_030592355.1 Clostridia bacterium | reverse complement strand
TCAGCACTAGATAACCAGTAATCCAATTGAAAAATCAATGAAAACAGGCATATCCTTATCAGCTATGTAGTTTATGCTTGCGATTTGATTAATTTCAAAAAAGTACTTGACTTGGGTTAGCAGGTTTCTCACCATCGTTTGACAATGTTTAGAATCAACAGCCGGATATGGAAAATCAGCCCTCCGCTATTTTTCCATAAAAAAAGGGCTCCCGTTTTAGTGAGAGCCCAAACATTATATTTACAAGGGTTATGAAATTTCAATTCTTCCAAGGTTTGTTCTTGCAGTGATATTCATTTTCTTTCCTGCTTCCTCATAGCCTTCAGTTTTACCTGTATATTCCATTCCTTCATTTATTGAGCAAGGAAAATCGACAATTACTTTGCCATTGCGTCCGGCATGAGCCTTGAATTTTGTTCCTACATTATCCGGGAGTTGAATCCGTATATTGCCGTTGGATGTTTTCAAGTTCATTATGCCGTTGCTTCCATGCGGTTCAAAACCTTCCATCCGGATTGATGCGTTGCTTGTATTTGCATCAATATTATCGGATTTACTGGAATAACATTTTATGCTTCCGTTGGTTGTATTCAAATCCAAAAGCGTGCACTTAGAATCATTTACGGTAATTGAACCGTTTGTGGTGTTAAGTCTGACTTTGTCTGACTCGCAGTTGCGGCATGCCAATGACCCGTTCTTTGTATTAGCCTGAATCACCGGGCTCTTTGCGTTTTCAACCTTCAGACTGCCGTTTTTAGTTGTCAACGTAAGATTGCCTGCCTTAATGCGTCCGCATCTCAGGCTTCCGTTTTTAGTTATGAAGTCTGCTTTATTATAATTAATATCAGGAATCCTCATCTCGATGCTTACACCGCCATTGACCCCCGAGGCATCCAATTTCAGCTTACTGTCAGTATGCTCGATATGGATATTTTTCATGATTTCATCAATATCCGCATCTTTTTTTGCATAAATGCTGAAAACAACACCAATTTTATCTTCTCCCGGATAAACCTTGATTGCTCCATTTTTAGTTATAACGTCAAGGTCCATTCCTTCATGCGCTTTATATGAAAAATGTCTTTTTTCAACCTGATTAAACCAGTTGCCTAAATCAACCTCGGGAATATTTCGGAATGCCTTCTGAGTCGAATCAACGACATCCGAGACCATATTTTCAAGTCCTTTCGCCATATCCTCCATTTTCTCTTCAAAAGAAGCTCTCCCAACTGTCTTCTTTCCCCGGTTTTCATATTTGCTGCCTTCTGAATCTTTTTTGCCCTCTATGGCTTCAATCAGTTTTGCGGCATCTTCATTTGTGATTTTACCGTCCTGTACCATTTTTAATATCATTAATATTTCTTCTCTTGATTCCATTTTTTCACCTCTTATTCTTTATTATATTGACTGCTTCTTCAATGCTTAATTCGCCTTTATCAAGACTCTCAAGCACTTCTGCATTGCCCTTCTCCGGATCAGGTTCAACAGCAAGACCAATGGCTTTCGCAATGTCATCGAGTCTGCTCTTAACCGTAGGATATGAAATGCCAAGTTCCTTTTCCATTTCCTTTATACTACCTCTGCATTTGATGAAAGACGTTACAAAATTCAGCTGTTTTTCATTTAGTTTAGAAAATCCGGAAATATAAAAAGTTCCGGTCATCTTCATATCGCATTCCGTACAGCTTATACTATCTATTTTCAATTCCCCGCCGCATACGGGGCAATCTCCGGGTATACTATGTTTTTTCATAAAACCACCTCTTTTATTCATGTTGCTATTATAAACATAAATTAATTATTTGTCAATGTTTACCTTTAATTAATTAATTCGTTTGTTAATTATATTAATATTAGTCTTTAGTTTTATAGTTTTGCGTTTAATCAAACCTATTTGATGCCCTAAATTTACATATAGGGTAATTTGAACAGATCAGGTATTCTCCCCTAACCCCTCTTCTTCTTAAAAGTTTGGCACTGCATCGCGGACATAAACCCTTTTGGAATCGTTTCTTTCTGACCATCAGCTTCCTTCGGTGTTCTTTTTGAATCCCTCTGCCTTTAATGATTATCCTGCTAATTTTTTCTGCCGTTGTATGGATGTCATTTGTTTTAATGGTTTGTTTTTCATTTATTTTTCTTATAACTTTGTTAATGCCAAAAGGGCCGGTTATCGGAATCCGCGTCTCAACTTCAGCCCTGGCACCGAATGAAAGACAAATGATAGAGTATATTTTTTCATCTTCAAGTCCGGGACAGTTCTCTCGAAGCATTTTAATATGATATGAATTCTGTCTTATGGGATTATAAACTTTCCCCTTTTCACCATCCCTGTTTGATATCCAGTATTTTTTACGGCTGTTCCCACTCAGTTTTCCACTGTAGTTCTTTGTTTCTATGACTATTATTCCTCCAAGAAAAATTACGAGATGGTCTATTTGTGTATACATTCCGTCATATGCCGGAATGTATATATCATTCATAACAATGTACTCATCAGCAGGAAGCATTAACAAGACCAGTTTCACCACACATTCGCCTGCCCACCCCTTTACCTCCGGAATAGAATAAATCCCATATAGCGAAACTATCAAAGCTAATATAATCGGATAAAGCATTTTTATCTCCTTTTATTAATAATAACATATATTGTCATTCGCGCAACAGGGTCACTATGCCCTGTAGGGTATAAGAAAATCACCGGATGGATGCAATTCATATCCAGTGTTTTTTGCTAACTTAGTCAGAAGATGGTGGAAAACTAACCACAGCTGGCTTAACGCTGGAAATTTTTCACTAGGCGAGGCTTTGAAGCATCCCGTTGAGTGCGCGCATGAAAATGCGTAAACGAAAAAGAGATGTGAACAAAACAAAGCCAGTCAGACATAGGGTTAAGAAAACCGCCGGTTGAACCTAAATCAAGTCCGGCGGTTGTATTAACTTATATGTCTGACGATAGCGGAAAATTAACGCGTTAGGAGCGTCCGCAGCACTTTTTATATTTCTTACCCGAACCGCAGGGGCATGGCTCGTTACGCCCCACCTTATTGGAAACCGCAGTAGTATCCCGGTTGAATTGCTTTTTAATTTCCCCGCGCTTTTCCTCAGTCAGCACATTTTCCCACTCTTCAAGCAGGTACAGCCAGTTGGCTTTTGCAACATGCATATTATAAAGTAGTTTTTCGAAATCAATTTTAACATCAACTTCTGAAGCTTCAGTCAGCGTCTCAAGCTCAATCGGTTTTAAAAGACTGGTATTGACCCCGTCAAGGAAACCGGCGAAAATAGCAGGCTTCATGTCATATTTCTCTGCAAGCTCACCGCATGTCCCCTTCAGGGTGCCGCTGCCCTCAGTCAGAATATCAATATATGCGCTCATTTCTTTTTCAAAGTATTCGTCAAAAAAATTCTTGTCTCCGCCCTTGTCGGTTTTTTCCTTCCACGCTTCATATATCTTCATAACTACCAGATTACCCTTTCATCATCCTCTTTTTTAACCATAGCTACAAAGTCGCCAAGCAAGATTGCACCTGTATCTCCATCCTTGCGGCTTCGTACTGCTACCGTCCGGTCTTCTATTTCTTTATCACCGACAACCAGTATGTATGGGATTCTCTCATTCCTTGCTTCGCGAATCTTATACCCGAGTTTTTCATTGCGGACATCAACCTCAACCCTAATTCCTTTCGATTCGAGTTCCTTCTTAACTTCATAAGCATAATCTTCATGAACTGAGGCTATTGACAAGACCCTGACCTGCACCGGCGCAAGCCATACGGGAAATCCTCCCGCGTACTTTTCAATGAGAATCGCAAGGGTTCTTTCATAGCATCCGATTGAACTTCTGTGTATTACGAAAGGATGCTTTTTTTCTCCATCGCGGTCTACATATATCATGTCAAATCTTTCAGGAAGCGCAAAATCAATTTGAAGGGTAATCAGCGTATCTTCTTTGCCAAATACGTTTTTTATCTGTATATCCAGTTTAGGGCCATAGAATGCAGCTTCGTCTTCTGCCTCTTCATAATCAATGCCGATATCATCAAGTATCTTTTTCATATAGCTTTGAGAAATTTCCCAGGCTTCCGGATTATCAATATATTTTTCAGTATTGTCAGGATCCCATTTGGAAAACCTATAACTGACATCATCGCTTATTCCCAATGCATTCATACAATAGTTAACCAAATCAACCGCTGCTTTAAATTCTTCTTCAAGCTGTTCCGGAGTACAAATTATATGACCTTCAGATAATGTAAACTGCCTGATTCTAATAAGTCCGTGCATTTCCCCTGATGATTCATTTCTAAACAAGGGGGAAGTCTCATTATATCTGATAGGCAAATCTCTGTAGCTTTTTAGGCCTGCTTTATAAATCATAAATTGGAACGGGCATGTCATTGGCCTTAACGCAAGTACTTCCTCTCCCGCCTCTTCATCACCCAATATAAACATACCGTCCTTGTAATGATCCCAATGGCCCGAAATTTTATATAAGTCGCTCTTTGCCAGAAAGGGGGTTTTTGTTAATAGATAGCCTCTTTTTTCTTCTTCATCTTCAACAAATCTCTGCAAGATCTGTATAACCTTTGCTCCTTTTGGCATAAGCAGCGGCAATCCCTGTCCTATACTATCTACTGTGGTAAATAACTCAAGTTCTCTCCCCAGTTTATTGTGATCTCTTTTTTTTGCCTCTTCAAGAGCATTTATATGTTTTTTCAACTCTTTTTTATTATCAAAAGCAGTGCCATATATCCTCTGTAGCATTTTATTCTTTTCGCTGCCGCGCCAGTATGCACCGGCAACCTGCATCAATTTGAATGATTTTATCCTTCCGGTAGACGGAAGATGGGGTCCTGCGCATAAATCAGTGAAATCACCTTGTTTATAGAATGAAATTTCCTCTCCTTCGGGAAGTTCCTCAATGAGCTCAATTTTATATGGCTCATTCAACTCCTTCATGAGGGCAATAGCCTCATCCCTGGGCAGTGCAAACCTGACAATCTCATTGTCTTCTTTAATTATTTTATTCATCTCAGCTTCGATCTTTACAAAATCAGCTTCTGAAAATGTATTTTCAATGTCAAAATCATAGTAGAATCCACTTTCGATTGCTGGACCAATTGCAAGTTTAACCCCTTTATACAATCTTTTTATGGCATTCGCCATTATATGACTTGCAGTATGCCTGTAGACCTCTGCTCCGCCTTCATCGTCAAATTTCAACAGGTTAAGCTCACTGTCATTGCTAATAACATCCGTTAAACCGGCCAGTTTGCCGTTAATTTCTGCTGCAACACAATTTCTGGCAAAGCCCTCGCTTATGCTGATCGCCACATCCAGGGGCCGTACCCCGGCGTTAAATTCTTTTACACTTCCGTCTTTTAATGTAATGCTAATCATTTTATTTGCTCCTCTACTATTCCGGGCACATACAAAAAACCGCCACCCGGATAACATCCAGGGGCGGGAAGTTTCCCACGGTTCCACCCTGATTGGCGCGTACGCCTTCTCATTGGTGATTATAACGTAATCAACGTTTCCGCTCCGGGGTGGTTTTCAAAAAGACCTCTATTGCGGTGCTTGCAGCCGGGGCATCCGCTCTCTTATTAAAGAATCCAGTTTACTCTTCCCTTCATCGCAGTTGAATTATACATAATTATATTCGTTTGGGTGCTTTTGTCAAGACAAGCCGCTTTTTTGTTACCATAATGATATAATAGAAATAGGAAATTTGGAGGTGATTAAATGAAAATTATAATAGCTCCGGATTCGTACAAAGACTGCATGAACGCATTAAATGTCGCAAAATGCATGGAAGAGGGCGTAAGAAGAGTTCTTATTAATCCGGAAATAATTAAAATACCCATCGCGGACGGAGGCGAAGGCACGGTTGAGGCAATTGTTGCGGGAGCCGGAGGACACATTGTCAAAACCAAAGTTACGGGGCCCCTTAGAAATGAAATAGAATCTTTCTTTGGTATATTAACAGACGGCAAAACAGCGGTTATTGAGATGGCAGCTGCTTCCGGTCTTATGCTTGTACCTCCTCACCGCAGAAATCCTCTCAACACAACCACATTCGGTACCGGAGAATTGATTTTGGCTGCCCTGGATGCCGGATGCACAAATATTATTATCGGAGTAGGCGGCAGCTCAACCACAGACTGCGGCATGGGCACGGCCCAGGCTCTGGGAGTAGTTTTTTATGATTCAGAAGGAAAACCTCTGTCTTACGGCGGGCGTTATATGAACGACGTTAAATACTATGATGTCTCAGCTTTAGATCCACGCTTAAAGAATACTCAAATAACCGTGGCATGTGATGTTGCCAATCCCCTTTATGGCAAAACAGGAGCGGCATATGTCTATTCTGCGCAAAAAGGCGCATCAGACAGACAGATAAAGCATCTTGATGACGG
>JAUVJE010000081.1 GCA_030592355.1 Clostridia bacterium | reverse complement strand
TTATTACCCAGGTGTTAAGCGATATATTATTCAGTCATGCGGTTGACAAATACGGTTACAGGCCGTTTCTTGTAGGAGCTCATCTGACAACCATTGTAGGTTTTGCGGTTTTCGCACTTTCGCCAATATTTATGTCTAATCCATATATTGGCTTTGTCATTGGTACTATAATTTTCTCGGCTGCCGGAGGTTTGCTTGAGATATTGCTTAGCCCGGTCGTCAATGCAATTCCGTCAAAGGCAAAATCTTCATCAATGTCTCTTCTTCATTCTTTTTATGCATGGGGACAAATGGCTGTGGTTATAGTTACAACTCTATTTCTTTTTGTTTTCGGCAGACAGTCCTGGCCTGTAATAATGCTGCTTTGGACAATACCCCCGTTAATAAATGCTTTGCTTTTCTCAATCACACCTTTTGCCCCATCAGTACCTGAAGAACACAGGGAAAGCTTTAAAACTCATCTAAAAAACAAATTCTTTATTGTTGCGGTTTTTGCCATAGCATTCGGCGGTGCTTCTGAAATCATAATGAATCAGTGGGCTTCAGCATTTATGGAAAAAGTTATGCTTATCCCAAAAGTGCTTGGGGATGTCAGCGGAATGGCAATGTTTGCCTTAATGCTTGGATTGGGTCGTTTGCTTCACGGCAAATATGGTGAAAAGCTGGATCTTATTAAAATTATGCTATGGGGATGCGCTGTTGCATTTGCCTGTTATCTCATTGTTGCTTTTTCAGGCATCGGCATACTTTCACTCATGGCGTGCGGTATCTGTGGAATTGCAGTTAGTCTTTTATGGCCTGGAACACTGGTGCTTACATCTGAAAGATTCCCTCTGGCGGGAACATGGCTATTTGCATTCTTGGCCGCAGGAGGTGATATAGGCGCTTCCGTAGGTCCCTGGATTGTAGGCGTGGTGTCTGACAATGCAGTTAAAGTGAATTTTCTTGCCCGGCTCGGAACCGACCTTGGCCTTAATGAAACTCAGCTGGGGATGAGAGTTGGCATTCTGATTGGCGCATTGTTTCCAATTGGAGCTTTTTTGTGCCTTAGATATATGTACCGTGCAAGATCTGTCCGGCAAGATAAGAAGCCGCATCACTTAGCAGCCGGCAACTAGAACTTATATTTTTTATCGAACATCCGAAGGGTAATGCCAGAAATTCTAACAATTACCCGAATGGTGTTCATCAAAAAAGTGGAATCTCAAATTATTTATTCCTGTTTTTATAATCTTTATCAATTTCTTTTTTCCACTCTTTTTTTAAATTCCCCTTGGTTCGATACTCACTGACAGCTTCGCTTACAGCACTATAAAACACCTTGGTTCCCATTGCGTCTGCATAATAATTCGCAGCTCTGTCAGAATGGATTCCATAGCTTCTTGCCGTAGCTACAGCATCGATGTTTGCACCCAGGAAAATGAATTCCCATCCATACTTTTCCTTTTCGCGCTCAATCATATGCTTAACTTGATTCTTAGAATACTCGCAGCTGGCATTTTCCATTCCATCTGTGATTATCACAAACAGTACTTTATCAGCCCGTTCTCCTTCTCCTATATGTTTTTGCACATTTACTGTTTTATTGATTGTCTTACCTACTGCATCAAGCAAGGCTGTACTGCCTCTTACAAAATATTCGTTATTGGTTAACGGTCTGATGTTATGGATATCAAACCTGTCGTGAAGCAACTGATACTCATTATCAAAAAGCACCGTCGTTATAATCGCTTCCCCTTCTTCTTTCTGCTGTTTTTCCAGCATTGAATTGAACCCACCTATGGTGTCGCTTTCAAGGCCTGCCATTGAGCCGCTTCTGTCCAGTATAAATACTAATTCCGTTCTGTTGATTTTCATTTAACTACACCCCCGTCTATTTGATGGACTCAGTATAGCAATCGTGAGAAGTGATTTGGTCGCTTTGAAAACGACAATTTATGCACCAAGAAGCACTTGGTCGAATGCAAAAAGTGTTTCATTTATTTCGTATATATCATAGATACCATTTGATATGAAATATTTGATTATCATGTCAAACTCTCTGCTGTCTGACAATGTATAACTTGCTTTACCTAACAAATCCTGGGTTTCATCTATACTCAGGTTCAGTGCTATTGCAAAAGCAACGGCGGTAATAAGGCTTGGTTTATATTCCTTTTTTGTACGGATTGTTGAAAATAATTTTCTGCTGATATTTGCCTTTTTATAAGTTTCTACGTCTGTCATGCCCTTTTCGTCTATTAGCCGAAGTAACCTCTCTGAAAAAGATTCGTCCAACTGTCCCATTACATCCGTTAGATTCCGTTTGCTTTTATCTGCTATTGACATCGGGTGAACACCGGATTCTTTTCTAGCGTATTCAGAAGAAATGAAATCCTCGGATTCATTCAGTTTTCTGCGTCCTTTTCGATAACGCCGATAGTGTTCCTCTACATAATTATCATCAATGTATTTTTTAACTTCATACAGCCGCTTCTTACTTATTTTAAAAGCATTTCTATCGTAAACTACCAGATAGATCATCATTTCATTATCTTCAAGAAAATCGCCTATTGCTGATATTGCCGTGTTGAGCGCAGCCTCTTTCGGATACCCAAAAATACCGGATGATATAAGAGGGAAGGCAATTGACCTCAATTTATACTTTAAAGCCAATTTCATCGAGTTTTTATAACAATTATATAATTGTTGAGGTTCGCCGTTATCGCCGCCACTCCAAACAGGACCGACTGTATGTATCACATGTCCGGCCGGCAAATCGTATCCTTTGGTTATTACGGCATTTCCAGTCTCACATCTGCCGATTTTGCGACACTCTTCCTGCAGCTGATCGATACCGGCCGCCGTAAAAATAGCTCCGCATACCCCTCCGCCCATTTTAAGAGATGGATCTGCAGCATTCACAATTGCATCTGCTTCTACTTTGGTTATGTCGTTCCTGACTATTTTAAACGGCATTTTTACCTCTCTGTTTAGTAGTGTTTTTTTATACTAAAAATAATCCTACCATTATCCCTTTGTAATAATTGTATCTTAGTTTACCGCGTTTTTCATTTAAATATCTTTTTTACCGCCTCCAGATATCCGTACCCATAAAGATCATCAGGCTGCAGATAGCTTGACTCTGTCCATTCATTCCAACTATTTATAGTAATTAAGGAAGGTTGTTCTGTATGTTTATCTACATATTCCTTTGCTTTGGTAAGTGCTTTTTCAATATTCTCCGGCGTGTTGTTTTTTATAATGCCCGGCTTAAAATCCATAAATCTGGGATTATTGTCCCAGCCTAATGAAATGTGAGAGAAGTAAGGAATTTCATATTCTTTTTCAATTTTATCCCATTCTTTAAGCACATCTTCCATAATAGCATTGTAGTCTCTGTCAATGTCGGTGAACATCGCAAACTGGTAGTGCGACAGGCTGTCAAATCCAATTTCGCCAACTAGTTCTTTCAAATTATCCAGTCCGCTTCTTAACGCAAGTTGAAAATGAATCCCAGCGAATCCCGCATCAACCGCCTGCTGCCTGAACCAATTAAAAGCTTTTGCAGTTTCTTTTACTCCGCCAAGTCCACGCATAAGGTTTTCAATATCAAAAAACATGAAAACCGGTTTGCCGTCAATTTGATAATACGAGGGGTGTTTAAAATATTTTTTAATTAACCGACGGGCAACAACTTCAAATTCCTTTCTGTCCACAGCGCCATCCCAGATTACACTGTCAAGATGAGAATTTCGGATATCCCATAAATATCGCGCGCTGTGATTTGCCCACATTAGATAGAATTTTACCTTGTCGTTGTTTTTTGCTTTTAAGTATCCGTCATTTAAACAGTTTTCGAGAAATGGCCGCCGGTCATACCAATACCAGTCATAAATAAATACATTAACCCCATATTCATAAGCGGTATTTATCTGCATTTCCATAACCTCTGAATCCGCCTCATTAACATATCCCCACAATGGTTTTCTCGGCCAATTATGTCCCGGAAATTTTTTAACTGCATTTTTCACAGACTGCCATTCGCCATTCCCATCAGGCCAAAATATCCTGGTACGCAGTTCGTCGCCTGTATATGACGGCCAAACATATGCCGCTATATCATATTTATTCATATTAATATCCTATTCTTTATTCTTCTCAATAGACAGATTAATCAGCTTTTACTATCATTGATATTTAATTTTCCCCGCACCCGTTGATTATATAATCCATGCAGGGCCTTCTCCCTCAACCGCATGCATTGTTACACCAAGCTTATCCATCCATTTTCTTACTGTTACTGTTTTAAAATGGTGGGAATCGAATTTGTTTTCTAATTTTTTATCATAGTGCCACATATTGTTTTCATACAACCACATGGGGGCCGTCCATAAGCAAAGCTTTGGACGAATCAATTTGTAAACATCCTCACCTGCGCCGTTTTGTCCATGGTGTGCCATTTGCACAATATCGCTCTTAAGTTTATCTTTAAATCGCTCAGCAAGCTTTTGCCCTGCCCGGAATCCCAGGTCTCCTAAAAACAGGGCTGTCTTTCCATTTGGAAATATGAGTTTAAATACAATTGATGTGTCATTTACGGTTGAGCCGCCTTTATAATCCGGATTATAGTCGTTGTAGTCCGTAGGAACTTTCATTATGTCTATTACAACACCATCAATGGTGTGCTTTTCATCTTCCCTTAGGGTTTGAGTAATATGCTTAAACTTCATAAGCAAATCAACAAATATCTTATTCACCTCGACAAATCGCGGTTCAGCTTCATAAATCCATTCAACAGGCGGAAAATGATAACAAATTTTTTCTATTGTAATGTCACTGGTATTCGGCTTTGAAAGTATTTCTACCAACGCATTAAAGTGATCGTGATGCATGTGTGTAATTATCCATAAAGAGACAACTGATCCCAACTCATGGATTTTTTCTGTCAAATACTGAGCATCTCCGCTCATGCCGCCGTCAATAACTATAAGTTTGTTGTTTGGTGTTGTAACCAGATAAGACATCATTTGAATTTTAGTCATATTCGGCGCCTGTAGAATTTTATATCCATCTAACCCTATGTTAAAAATTTTCTCTGTCATAATTACGCCGCCTTTTATCTTTGTATTTTGTCAGTTCTCCCAACTTATCCAAGAGCTCCGGTTTAATCTCGATTATACCGCCCTTACCATCACTGCGGATTATATTATTTGTTTCGTATAAAGTCATACGGGAGAAAATGCCTGTAGCTCTGACCATTTCAAACTCTGCTGCAAAATCCCAATAATCGTACCGCTCTAAGGTTAACGGTACATCATACTTTTGCGCAGCTGCAATAAAATTCATACACTGCGGGTCTTTGAGAATAAATTCAGGCGAAGTCTGGTACGAACGGATATTAATTTCATCGGGTTGTATTTCTTCGAGCCAGCGCTCCCACTGCCATTCGACATTCATAGGATATGCCATATGGCGTGCAACAGGAATTGGATTATAAAGCATTTCCACATTAAGTGTCAGATAAACTTTCTTACCCCGGGCTCGAACCCGTCTTGCGCCTTCTTTAAATAACTCTGTGTAAGCATCCCCGCGTATTTTGGCAATTTTGGATAGCTCCATTTCTTCCTCACTGCACCGACCGTACTGCTTAAAATATTCTTCTTTTACACAGTCATTATAGCCATATGCATATGGTTCATCCACATGAACCGAGTGACACTCTATACGATTGCCGACCATTTCATATCCATCATCAAGTGCTTTTTCAAGCCATTCAAACCAGTACTCCTGTACTTTTGGCTCGCAAACGCATAGTGCAGCATGTGCATATACATCTTTACCTTTGCAAATTGCAAGATAGCCTTCGCCTTCATTAGGATCAATGGTTACTGCCCAGTTCTCACCAAAACCGTCATCGAAATGAAAACCGGCAGCCAGATGCGGAACATCTTCCGGCGCGTACCGCGATGCCGAGCCAGGAGATGCGCAAATTTCATTTCCTTCTTTATCATGAATCGAAATTGCATTCATGGGTGTATTGGAAAATAATTCGTCTTTAGCGGCGTTTCCACCACAATTTACAGCCACTGCAACATACATTTCCTGAATAGCCAATCCATCAAGTGTAATTACCTCAATCGAGTCTCCTTTATGAGTAATAATATCCGTGGGATAATTAAGTTTAAATTCCGAAGTTACTATATCTTTCTTGGCTGTTTCTGTTGAGTAGGTTAATGTAAAATCACCATTATATTTCTCGTAGTTTGAATTATCAGGCGACACATAGATTATTATATTTTGTTTTTCTACCCGACTGTGGATATTGTTTTGCTTATATAATTTAATGGAGCAAATGGTCTTATTTACAGCCTCCGGGTCTATGTCCCAGGTTCTTCGTTTTATACGGAGCTCCGGGTTTTCAAGCTGGAACTTACTTGCAATCATTATGTCCCCGCCGGTGTAAGGAATACCGGGATTCTCCCTGGCTTCTTTATAATAGGGTGAAAATGTCAGCCATAAGCCCTGCTCCTGCGGACGCATTACAGACACCGGCTCCATGCCGTTCGCTTTCGCCGCTTCAACAAATACCCTGCTAAACTCAGGCATATTATTTGCTGTCTTTATAGTTCCATGGTGTGTAGGTGCATGATGGTCCCAGAAATGACCGTAATCACGATTACCGTAATACTGCATGTATACCCGGGTGACTCCCGTTTGCTTAAGCCTCTCCATCATTTTGTACATAGTACTTTCATAATAGACATGCAGAGCATCATCAGGAAAATCTGTCAAAGTTGATAATTGCATAATAAAAACACCTTATAGCCACCGGGGCCTAATCCTCTATTTCCAATACATGAATAGGTACTTCCTGAAACAGGGAACTTACGGACTCTCCCTTATGTATCCTTCTTATTGTTTCAGCAAAGAACGGTGCTACAGAAAGAATCTTTATTTTTTCACATTCATGCACATATGGATTATTAACTGTATCTGTTGATATTAACAATTCTATATCGCTGTCCATTAACCTGTCGATCCCTTTATCATTAAGCAGGATATGTGATAAACAGGCAATTATTTTCTTAGCCCCGCGTTTTTTCAGTTCTTTTGATATATTAAAAAGCGTACCTCCGGTAATTGAGAAATCATCAACGATTACAGCATTCTTTCCTTCTACATTACCTACTATTTCAACAATACTTGCATCTGCTTCATAACCCGATCTCTCTTTGTCTCCTATAGCCACCGGCACCGATAGATACCTTGCAAATCTGCGGGCTTCCTTTGCGTGTCCTGAATCTGGTGAAACAACAATTACATCTTCAATTCTTAATGATTTTATATATTCGCACAAAATTGGCATTGCAGACAAATTGTCAACAGGTTTCTTGAAGAAACCCTGTATTTGGGGGCTATGCAAATCCATGGTAACAACTCTGTCAATCCCGGCTAGTTCGATGCATTCCGCGCAAACCCTTCCTCTTATTGAAACACGCGGCTCATCTTTTTTGTCGCCTTTTGCGTAAGAGAAGTACGGCATTACTAAAGTAACGGATTTTGCACTGGCCCTTTTGAATGCGTCAATCCAAAACAGAATTTCCGTGAACTCATCATTGGGGTTCAATCCGATTGACTGAATGAGAAATATATCTTTCCCCCTTACATTCTCATCAGCTTTTACATAAATATTTCCCTCAGGGAACCGTATGGTCCTTGATTTTCCCAGTTCCAAATTTAAATCTTTACAGACTCTTTCAGAAAACTCTTTTCCCGTGCTTCCCGAAAACACCTTGATCTGACTTTCTATTATCATGATCCACCTCTACTATATTTACTGCCATTCTGTTTAATCAAATATTCCTTATTCATCAATATATCCTTGTAACTACTTTGATAATAATACACACTTGACCATAATACCAGTTGTTTGCCTTTTTAATAGAATGGGATGGGAAAAGTATTCATTAAAAAACACTACCCGCTTGGGAAAGTGCCTTAACTATGTACTGGCATTTACTATGGCATTAGCTGTACTCCCCGAGAGCACTATAGACCTTTTGTTTCATTTCTCTTATTCGTCTTGCATGACCTCTGGATTCATCCCTCACCTGCTTCAGGCGATTGTTAAAATTTCTTGATTTATCTGCAAATATTTCATAATATTTTGATTCAATAAGAGACGATTCAATATCATATGCCAATGATAGGATTCCTAGTAAATCCAGGTCCTTTTCATTTACACGGCGTGTAATGTCAATTGCATGTTCTATTGATATTTCAAGAGGACGAATATTAAACCGGCTCTCATTCAAAGACATTTTTTTATTATCAGCTTCTTTCATCAACTCCCTGATATTAGAAGCATGTTTAATTTCTTCAAGGGATAATTCTTTCCAGAAAGACTCTAGTTCAGGGAAACTTTTTGCACAAACAGCATACAACTTTGCCATTTCCAGTTCGTACTTTATTAGTAAATCTACTATTTTTACTGACATTCTGCTTTTCCTATCATTTAACTTATACAATATACAATATACAATATACAATATACATTGATTTTATCAACTTTGTTAAGAATTAACAATCAAGGACAGGATTTGTTCACAGATATGTGTCTTGCGCCATTCTCCTTGGGTTCTTATATCCAATGGATATGCTGTGGGTTAAATATTGATTAATTCTTTTTTCTTCTTTCTTATAATCCATTTCTATATTTAACACAGTTGGCTTACCGATGGACATTGAAGCATTTTCTTTGTTTATTGCAACAGGGTATATCTTTTGGTTTATTCTAAATTTTTTAACTGAAAGCTTACATATGAACAGATAGCCCTGCATGAATTTTATTTCATTGTTTTGGAACTCGCGCCTCTTTGCAAATATCAGCTGGTTTTCTCCCTTCTTTACAACATCCAGACCCTTCCTTATACTTATTCTGGTCCTTTTATTATCCAAATATGCAACAATCGGATTTGAGTTTCGGATAACCCATGATGCAAATCCTCCTAAAAAGTTACCCATAAATCGCGAAAATTTTTCTTTCTTGCCCAATTCACCCATGAAAAGTGATTCTTCGATATATTTCTTACATTCTTCCATTTCAGTGGTCATGGAATTCGCCCATATTCTTGATGGTATTGGAAAACGAGTTGTAATTATTATGGGACCATAGAATTTCTCATGGTTGCACATAAACATTGCCGGTGTCGACGGGTCATAATTAGATTCTCCGTAAACCATGGGTTTTTTATTACTAATTTTGAATATAAATCTTATAAATTTATATGCAAGACTGGTCATTTAAACCTCCACAATCGATTTTCAAAACAATCCTTTTTAAATTATTCCCAAACAAACAGTCTAAATACACCATTGATGATACACCTTCATGACACATAGCATGCGTAATATACCTACATATGAAAAGAAAGATGGAAAAAGAAAAACAAATTAAATGTTTTTATACTAATAATATTAACGGGAGAATTAGTGGAATCATGTACAACTACCCCTGTTTCTGCAACAGAAACACCGCAACCTAAGATTTAAGGTCTTTCGCTATTTGTAAGCTTCTTATTTATTGTTTTAATTAATGGAATTAAATCCCTAATATCATCAATCACAAAATGAGCGCCGCTTTCAAAAAACTTTTCTTCAACCTTTATCATTTTTTGTTTTAGAATACCAAGGTCGCACTTTTCTGTTTCTTCTTTTGTCATCCCCATAAGACTGCTTCCCAAAATAATCCCCACCGACCACAATGACGTATTGACGCCTTCTTTAATGTCAGCTATGGTGTCGCCTAC
>JAUVJE010000107.1 GCA_030592355.1 Clostridia bacterium | reverse complement strand
GCACCGATAAACGATATTATCGCTATATAGAAAATCATCGGCGATAGAAGCGGAAGAGTGATTTTTGTAAAAGTGCGCCATTTGGAAGCACCGTCAATCCTGGCTGACTGATAGTATTGCTTATCTATTCCCTGTATACCCGCGAGAAAAACTACAATTTTAAATGCAAGGCCTGACCAAATTCCGAATATAATAAGTGCGGGCAATGAGTATTTAGGATCGTTAAGCCACATAATTGAATCAATACCGAACACTCCCAGAACTTTATTCAGGATACCGTATGTTGAATTGAAAATAAACTGGAATGCCAGTCCGATAGCTATCAGATTTGTTATGTAAGGGAGAAAATAAAGGGTTTCAAAGAATTTTATCCCTTTCATCTTGTTATTCAGCAAAACCGCTGAGAACAATGCAATAACCATTGCTACGGGAACCACTACAATTGTATAAATCGCTGTATTCTTCAATGCGAGTATAAACCGCCCGTCATTCAGAACCTTAATATAATTATCAAGACCGAATCCGGTGCCTGTATGTTTAAAAATATTGTAATCTTTAAAAAAGCTTATCCACACTGATCTGAACATTGGGTATATAACAAAAGTGGTGATAATAATAAGCGCCGGGGAAAGATACAGCAATGCCTTAATTGTAGTTTTCCATTTTGGTTCAAACATAGATTCTCAGTCCCTCCGAATCAAAGAAAAGCATATCTCTGTTTTTCAGCGCAAGCCCGACGGTTTCGCCTTTTTCACACGGGAAATCCGAATCAATGAGCACACGCGCCATATCATCTCCAAAGACCACAAAGAGCAATGTTTCCCTGCCAAAATACTCAAAAGCCTGTATTTCAACCTGAACGGTACTCTTGGCGTCGATCTTAAAAACTTCTGGCCTGATGCCTACAAGAATATCCATATTCTCAAGTTTTCCGGCATCGATTTCAAATCCACCGACATCTATTTTCCCTGCTGTTACACTTGCATGTAAAAGATTAATAGGCGGATTACCCAGGAATTTCGCAACAAATTCATTGACCGGATTATCATACATTTCCCTCGGTGTCGCAATTTGCTGCAAGAATCCGGCCCGCATGATGACTATCTGGTCTGAAATACTCATAGCCTCTTCCTGGTCATGGGTGACAAATATCGTAGTTACACCGGTTTCCCGTTGTATTCTTTTTATCTCTTCTCTCATCTCGAGCCTCAGCCTGGCGTCAAGATTTGAAAGAGGCTCATCCAAAAGCAGGATGCGTGGTTCTTTTACAAGAGCTCTGGCTATTGCAACCCTTTGCTGCTGACCCCCTGACATCTGACCGGGTTTTCGATTCAACAGTTCATCAATATGCACCAGCTCAGCCATTTTCCTTGCTCTCTCTTTTGCCTCTTTTTTCGATACTTTTAGATTCAACAAAGGAAACATTATATTTTGCTCCGCAGTCATATGCGGATATAACGCGTAGTTTTGGAAAACAAGGCCTATACCACGTTTTTCCGGTTGCATTTTTGTTACATCTTCATCATCAAAAAATATTTTACCCGATGTAGCTTTAAATAAGCCTGCAATCAAATAAAGCATCGTAGACTTACCACACCCTGAGGGTCCCAATAATCCTGTAAGTTTTCCTTCTTCGAATTCAATGCCTGCATTGTTGACGGCAACGACTTCTTCAAATTTCTTGGTTAGATTCTCAAGTCTGACTTTCATGAAACCGAAACTTCCTTTACATTAATAATATTCTGGTCTTTTCATCATCTGTGCTCAATGCTGATATTTCGCTTTCGTAAAATTATACCCCTGATTGCTACTGAATTTAACATATCATATTAACTGCCGTATTACAATGATATATTGTGTTTTCAGCATTATGATTATACTACATATTGTGCTTTTATACACATCATGATGGTTTCCAGCATCCCTGCAAATATTTTAGTCAAAAAAGCTTCCCTGGGAACTCTCGGGCATCCCCTTCAGCGCTCCGATTTCCCTTAGATTCTCAATGGAAGTCTTTGTTATCTTACCTCTGTTCTTTAACTCCTCAACTGTACGGAACTGCTTTTTCTTTCTTTCAACAATAATTTTATACGCAGCTTTATCCCCGATTCCACTGACAGCCACAAGTGGAATCCTGATGCCGTCTTCTTCGCAAATGAATTTGTCTGCGAGGGATACCCTGATATCAACGGGATTGAATTTTATTCCCCTGGCCATCATTTCAACGACTATTTCCAATATCGTATAGATATTCTGCTCCCTGGGCGTTATCTTTTTTGGTCCGTTTTTCAGATTATCCATCCTTTTTCTGCACTCATCAATTGAGCCGGTCATTGCATTCACTTCAAACTCGTCCGCTCTTATCGAGAAATAAGCCGTATAGTATTCCCTCGGATAATAAATCTTATACCATGCTATTCTCAGAGCCATTATTACATATGCAGCTGCATGGGCCTTGGGAAACATATATTCAATTTTCTTACATGAATCCACATACCATTGCGGGACTCCGTGCCCCAGCATGATTTTCTCATCCTCCGGAGCGATGCTGCCAAACTTTTTCCTAACCTTCTCCGTTATGGAAAAGGCTGCTTTTGAATCGATGCCGTGACGCATAAGATAAAGCATTATGTCGTCCCTTATGCTTATAACCTCCTGAAGCGTGGCGGTTCCGCTTTTTATAAGGTCTTCCGCGTTATTATTCCAAACATTGGTTCCATGGGATAATCCGGACAGTTTAAGCAGCTCAGAAATCGTAGAAGGCACTGCGACCCTCAGCATTCGTCTTACAAATTGAGTTCCGAATTCCGGTATTCCCAGAACACCCAGGTCGCAGCCTATATCTTCTATAGGTTCAAGTGCATCGGGACTGCTGAAGAGGGACATTATTTTTTCGTCCCTAATATCAATATCTTTTATTTTCACACCGGTCAGGTCTTCAAGCATTTTTATAATGGTAGGGTCGTCATGCCCCAATATATCAAGTTTCAACAGTGTGTCATGCATCGAATTAAAGTCAAAATGTGTTGTTACCGTAGAGGACTTTTGGTCGTTGGCCGGTCGCTGGACAGGTGTAAAATCATTGATTGAATACCCTTTTGGCAAAACCACCATGCCTCCGGGATGCTGCCCCGTTGATCTCTTGACACCCTCGCAGCCCCTGATAAGCCTATTCATTTCAGCATTGTTGAACGGAATGCTGTTTTCCTCAAGATATCCCAAAACAAATCCTTTTGCAGTTTTTTCCGCAAAAGTTGTTATGGTTCCCGCCTTAAACACATTATCTTTACCGAATAATTTTTCGACATGCCTGTGGGCCGTCGCCTGATATTCCCCTGAAAAATTCTGGTCTATGTCGGGCATCTTGTCGCCGTCAAATCCAAGAAAAGTCTCAAAAGGAATATCAAAACCGTCTTTATAATATTCATTATTGCATACCGGGCATTTCTTACCGGGCATATCAATGCCGCAGTCATATTCCGATGAATCAGCGAATTCGATATTCTTACAATTTCTGCAGATATAATGAGCTTCAAGGGGATTGACTTCGGTAATCCTTGTGAGGAACGCCGCAAATGACGAACCGACCGAACCCCGGGAACCCACCAGATATCCATCCTCAAGGGACTTAAAAGCCAGTTTCTGGGCGATTATGTACATTACCGAAAATCCGTTGCTGATAATGGCGTCAAGCTCTTTGTTTATCCTTTCGATAATTTTTTCATGAGGGGCATCCCCGTATAATTCTTTTAACCTGTCCGTGCAGATTTCTCTTAGTTCCTCATCAGAACCTTCGATTGACGGTGGATATGTCTCTTTGGGTATAGGTATTAGTTTTTCAATGCCTTCGGCGATTGCCAAAGGAACTTCTACAACTGATTTATATGCTCTTTCTTTACCCAGATAAGCAAACTCGCTCAGCATTTCATCTGTTGTCCTCATAAAAAGCGGCGCCTGAAATTCTACGTCCTTAAACTTCATCCCATGCATAATTATCTTACGGTAAAGCGCGTCTTCCTCAGAGAAAAAGTGCGCGTCGCAGGTCGCAGCAACCGGAATATCAAGTTTTTGACCAATATCATCAACTTTTTTATTCATTGCCCTTATATCGTCCTCCGAATCTACCATTCCTTCCCTCATCATAAAGGAATTGTTCCCCACCGGTTGTATTTCCAGATAATCATAGAACCCGGCTGTTTCCTCAAGCCTCTCTTCGTTTTCGCCGGCTACTACGGCAACATAAAGCTCACCTGCTTCGCAAGCGCTGCCGATATAGAAATTTCTCCTTTTTGCATCAAGAATGCTTTTGGGAATCCTTGGCTTTTTATAAAAGAAATTAATATGGGAATATGAAATAAGTTCATAAAGATTTTTTAATCCAGCCTTATTCCTGGCTAAGATAATTACATGGTACCGCCTCATTTTTTTATCAATTCCCGCATCAGCCGCAGCCACGCACAGTTCATTGGCAGACCTGATGTCCTGTGAAGAAAGGATCTTGAGAAGCTCCCGCCAAACTCTCGCCGTGCTGTCCGGATTATCTACCACCTCGGATTCCTTTTCGTACCATTTTGTATATAAAAGCCGTGATACTAATTTTTTAACTTCGATTATTCTGAGACCTTCGCCTGCCAAATCCCGGAGAAATGAATCGTTTTCATTATTCGGAATATACAATACAAGAGCTTTCTTTGCCCACCTGGCAATTTCATCAGTCGATGCCTGCATAAACTCAATTTCATTGACACACCGGCCGTCAATATATTCGCTTCCTTTGATAACTCCCTTGTAATTATAAATTATCACAGTAGCTGAATCGACGGGAGAATCATCGGGATTGTGTATAAAAGCCCTGCCATCGTCTATAAGATATCCTTCTACACCATAAAGCGGCTTTATCCCGTGCTTCTCCGCCTGTTCAGATATATCGGGAAAAGCCTGCACCACGCCATGATCTGTAACCGCAACCGCAGTATGCCCCCAATCCGCAAGATTTTGAAATAACTTCACCGGTTCAATAAATCCATCTTTTGAACTCATTTTTGTGTGCAGATGCAGCTCAACCCGCTTTTTCTCCGCCGTATCCTGGCGAAGCGACCGAATAGGGTCGCATTTACTGATTTTCCTTGCCTTAACGATATATTCCCTTGTGAATTTATCATATTCGTACCTGCCCTCTATTTCAAAAGCCTGTCCTGGCTGCAGGATTTTTTTCAATTCCCTACCCTTTTCCTCATCTGCATATATTTTGCAAGTCACCGATGACGTATAATCCGTCACATCAAAAATGAACAGATATTTTCCATTGTCCAGGACCTTGATTTTAACATCAAGCAATTCACATTCAAATCCCACTCTGTCATAGCCTTTTCCCAAATCAGCTATTTTTACAATTTCCACAGGACTCCTTTTGGAATATTTATTTACTTTTTTAGGCTTTGGTCTTGTGTTGGCAATCGATGCGCTAAGCGAACCGTTATCCTTTTTAATTTTATCCTTTATCTTCTCTTTTAACTCAAGGTATTCATTTTTACCATTGCCGTTCTCAAGAAATTCACAATTTATACTGCTGTCGATTCCGAGACAATTCAAAATATAATCGGATATGTGCCTCATTGTATCGGTTGCATTTAAAAGCGGACCGCAAACATCGGGCAAACTCATTGTTATGTTATTATTCGAATAATTGAGATTTATCTTGTCTTTATACGGTAAAAGCGTAGGACAGTGTTCAACCATCCTGCCGATTATGTCATGTTTCTCTTCTTTACCAATTACAACCTGTTCTGAGATTATGCAGCGCACCGTAAGGTTTTCTGTGTCAAAATGGCTCTTGAAATGCTTTATAAGCAACTTTTCTTCACTCAGCTTCAGGTAGTCGGCAGAATCAAGCTCAACTGTAATCAACCTGCTGAGCCTGTCAATTTTTGCGCTTTTGACTTTTATCTTCTGCATTAACCTTGATGTCGAGTCCATCAGTCCCCCCGGGTCATTTCGTTTATCATATGTAAAAGCTCTTCAAGAGCCTTGTCTTCGCTAACCGTTTTGACAATACTGCCTTTTTTGAATATCAGAGCCTTGCCGTCCCCTCCTGCAATCCCTAAATCCGCATGCTTTGCTTCATTGGGACCGTTGACGCCGCAGCCCATGATGGCCACATCCAAATTGATGTCCATCCCTGCGGTTCTTCTTTCAAGTTCATTGGCTATCCCTATAATATCTATCCTGGTTCTCCCGCAGGTAGGACATGAAATTATGTTCAACCCCTTTTTATGCAAACCCATTGCCCTTAGCAATACCCTGGCCGCTTCAACCTCTTTAACCGGATCACCTGTAAGCGAATATCTTATTGTGTCCCCTATGCCTTCGTGAAGCAGTATGCCCATCGCAGCAGAAGATTTAATAGTACCAGAGAAAACAGTTCCGGCTTCCGTAAGACCCAGATGCATAGGATAATCATACTTTTCATCCATCAGTCTGTTGACGGCAATCATCATGTCAATGTCCGAAGATTTTGCGGCAATAACCAAATTATCATAGCCAAAATCCTCTATCATTCCTATTTGACGTTCAAGGTCCTCCATCATAGCCCCGGTTGTAGGCCCTCCGTACTTATCATACAATTCCGGCCGCAGGGAACCTGCATTAACGCCAACCCTGATAGGGATATTCCTTTCAGCAGCAGCCTTTACCACTTCTCTGACTTTTTCTGCTTTTCCTATATTCCCGGGGTTTATTCTTACATTGTCTGCACCTGCCTCTATGCATGCGATTGCAAGTTTGTGGTCAAAATGTATATCCGCTACCAGCGGTATGGTCGTTTTATCTTTAATTTCAGGTATATTGCCAACGCAGTCCATATCAAAAAATGACACCCGGATTATATCGCATCCGGCTGATTCCGATTCTTTAATCTGCGCGACCGTAGCCCCGGCATCCCTTGTATCCGTATTTGTCATCGACTGAATAAGCACAGGTTTGCCTCCGCCTATGGATACATCCCCGATATTAATGATTTTTTTTATTTTTCTTTTCATTATGCTCCGAACAATCTTACTATATCATTAAAAGTCGCAAATGCCAGCAAAGATATCAGGAGGATAAAACCAGCAATGGTTATCCATGCGGTTTTCTCCATGGGGAATGGTTTCTTTCGTATGGCTTCTATGGTATGTATCACTATTTTACTACCATCAAGCGCCGGGAAAGGTATTAGATTCATCAACCCAAGATTCAGGCTGATAAACGCCATCATGTTTGCAAGGTTAATTATAAAAAGTCTGAATGTATCCTGCTTGATGGTTGCCCCTATAGCTGTTACAATCCCCACCGGTCCCATCATCTCCCTGAACTTAACGGTGCCTGTCACCACCCATGCGATAGACATAAGCACCGCTCTGAGCGTTGATATCGAAAATTTAGCACTATGCTTCAAGGCTGTCCACATATTTGTTTTTGACCCGCTGTAATATATGCCCAAATCATAATATTCAGGGTCTTCAAGTTTCACAGGCTCAAAAATAAATGTCATTTCATTGCCATTTCTTAATGTTTCTACCGTCAATGTGCTGCCGTTGTTCGTTTTCATAACCTCGTCAATATCGCTCCTGCTAGATACCGGTATGCCGCTGACCTTCATTATTATATCACCGGCTCTCATACCCGCTGCATAACCATTTGAAGTTTCGTTGATAGTCCCTATTAAATTGCTTTCTCCTTCAGGGAAAAAATTAATTTTATAGCGTGTGCCTCCGGCCATTTCAGGAATTGCCGATGCGGTTATTTTCTCACTGCCTGAATAATATACAATGTCAATGGGCTTGCCGTCATTTGTATAAAGCAATACCGTCAAATCCAGCGGATCGAACACTTTTCTGCCGTCTATGGAAACAAGCCTGTCGCCGTCTCTCATACCGGCGGCATATGCAGCTCCCCCGGTATCAAGAACCGTATCATTATCCAACGCATATCCCGATGAAAGGAATAGTATAAATAAAATCAACAATGCAAATATGAAATTTGCAGCGGGACCTGCCGAAACGGCAATAATCTTCTTCCATGGAGGCATTCCGGAATAAGAAGTGTCGCTTTCAACTTCTTTTTCCTCACCCTCCATGCTGACAAACCCCCCGATGGGAATGGCTCTTATGCTGTAGATTGTTCCGTTTCTCTCAAAACTGAAAAGTTTGGGACCCATGAAAATGGCAAATTCAAGCACTTTGATTCCAACGGCTTTCGCAGCTAAGTAATGTCCCAATTCATGTATCAGTATAATGATGCTCAATGCGAGCACCGCAATCAGTATAGTCAAAATTTATCCTCCGT
>JAUVJE010000102.1 GCA_030592355.1 Clostridia bacterium | reverse complement strand
GGAAGGAAATCCCTCCATTATAATAAAAAGCAAAATCAAAGACGGTATTAAGGACATAAAAAAGAGAACGCCGGACCAAAACTTTGATTCTTTGGTGAACAGCTTTGTTTCTTTTTCAAATTTTTCTTTTATCTGCGTCCTGATAATTGGAATATCCTCATAAAATTTCTGTTTCAATTCGCTTGTGGATACCCATCCGTCTTTGCCATATTCAAACAGCCTGCGAAACATGAATGTCTCAAAAGCATTGGTTGTTACCGGTTCTTTCAACTTTATAAAAAGGAATTCGTTTTTTCCTGATTCACTGATATTCAGATAACCTTTGTCCGCCCAGTAAAAAATGAGCGATGTAATGTCCTTATTGTCTACGACACCATCTATAACATATCCTACCTCGGCGGGAGTCATGCCGTCCGGAGACGCAAACTGCACTGTTGGTATAAGGACCGGATCCCTGCCCTTCTTATTCCAAATATACAGCGCAAAAAGAATTAATAATCCGCACAGCACCCAGGCAATCATGGATAAATAGATGGAATTATCATTGCTGCTTTCGCCTGCAAATGCGCTTTCGGGAAGCTTCACGCGGGCGGTTAATCCTTCGCCTGGGCCAAGATATGGCATGGAGCCTGTTATTTTCAATCCCGCTACCTTATAATGCATATCGCTACTACTGGTTTCGCCAAGGGTACCGCTATAAAATGAAACCCCGTCTTTTTCAAAAAACATGGGGAATTCAAGCCTGAGTGTAATGTTTCTGATTGAAGTATCCCATCCTGTTCCAATAAGGTTGAAGTAGAAAAGGTCAAACCCCTCGTTCCGGTCATTTCCCATGTTGAATGTGTATTTTATGACATACTCTTTTTTACCGGTCAGCGTCACGTCAGCATTGCCTATTTTTAGGACCAGATTTCCCCCGTTTTTACTTTGAGTATATGGTTGGCTAACAGAAATATCGCTGATTTTAACCCTTTGTCCCTCATATCTCATTGGAATACTTCTGAAAATTCCGTGTTTTGGAACATAAAAATCAGCGACAATTGTTTCCGTAACTTCGTAAACGTTGTCGCTGTTTATCACTATGCTCACGTCATAGCTGCTGATTTCATATTCTTGATTTCCATAGTATTCCCCCGATATAGAAATAGGAATAACCAGTATTATTAATAAAAACAGTATGGCAACAATTTTTTTCATAATCAGAAACTTATTTTAACGTTCTGCTTTGCTTCATCGTTGATTTTATAATATTCCTTTTTTTCAAATTTAAATGCAGTGGCTATCATTGAATTCGGGAACATCTCTATCTTGGTATTAAAGCTCTTCACAGTGCCGTTATAATACTTTCGCGACTGCAGTATGTCGTCCTCAACTTTTGTCAGCTGGACCTGCAGATCAAGAAAATTTTGATTAGCCTTCAATTCAGGATAATTCTCAGCCAGCGCAAAGAGAGATTTCAGAGTACTCTTTAATGTGTTTTCAGACTGAGACATTTCTTCAAAGCCTACCGCTGACATCACTTTGTTCCTTGCTTCTATGACATCGGTAAACGTCTGCTTCTCGTGTTTGGCATAACCTTTAACTATTTCTACCAAGTTGGGAATAAGGTCATATCTTTTTTTAAGATACGCCTCTATAGTCGCCAGTGCTTCTTCAATTTTGTTTTTCATCCTAATCAGACCATTGTATATAGATAGCACATACAATAAGATTGCCAGAAGAATACCTCCGATTATAATTCCAATCCAGATACCACCCATCAGGAAACCTCCTTATTATTATCTAGCAGCCTCGAATTCCTTCATGAAGCCTACAAGCGTTTTGACGCCGTCAACGGGCATAGCATTGTAGATGCTGGCCCTCATTCCGCCTAAGGACCTGTGTCCCTTTATATTAATCAGACCTATTTTGCCTGCTTCTTTAATAAACTGTGCATCAATGTCGGCGTCTCCCGTTACAAACGGTACATTCATCAACGATCTGTCCTTCTTTTTGACTATTCCGGAGAAAAGTTCTGATTCGTCAAGGTAATTATATAGTATTCCGGCCTTCTCTTCATTGATTTTTTGTATTCCGGATACACCGCCTAATGATTTTATCCATTCAAATACCAATCCGCATACATAAATTGGGAAAGTGGGGGGAGTATTGAACATGGAACCCTTGTCTGCATGGGTCTTATAATTCATCATTGTGGGAACACCGTCGCCGGCATGTCCGATAAGATCATCCCTGATAATTACTATGGTGACCCCCGCAGGTCCCATGTTTTTCTGAGCACCTGCGAATATAAGTCCGAATTTACTTACATCATAAACTTCCGAAAGAATGTTTGATGACATATCTGCAACAATATCTACTCCTTTTGTGTCAGGAATTTTCGTGAAGCGAGTTCCGTAAATCGTATTATTCGTAGCCATATGGAAATAATCCGCATCCGGTGAAAATTTACTATTGTCTAATTCCGGTATATAAGTAAAATTTTCATCTTCACTTGACGCAACAATATTTACCTCTACAAAACGCCTGGCTTCTGAAATTGCTTTTTTAGTCCACGCTCCGGTGTTGACTATGTCAATTTTATTGTTTTTCATAAGATTCATCGGAATCATAGCAAATTGGGTACTGGCGCCGCCCCCAAGAAAAAGCACTTTATAATTTTCGGGGATTTCCATTATATCCCTAAGCGAAGCCTCTGTTTTGTTGATAATTTCCTGATATACAGAAGACCTGTGGCTCATTTCCATTACAGACATTCCGCTTTGGCCGTAATTCATCATTTCGCTTTTCACTTTTTCAAGAACGCTTACCGGCAAAACCGAAGGCCCTGCAGAAAAATTATAAACTCTGTTCATCATCATCCTCCCAAACAACTTATGCTAATAGTTATTTCAAATACTATTCTCATCCATACCGTTTTATCTTATGTCAATGTAACATGCTGTCTAACAGCCGTTACATTATACGAACCCATCGTCTGTTCTGCAAGATAAACCATATTATAATTATATGGTAAATACATTACCCTTACAATATGCATAAATTCCTGAATAGACAAATGAAAATCAGCTGCTCCACTTTATTTAATATGGTTTTATTGATCGGCTCCGGTACTCATCTTGCGTTAAATCCTACGAACTTGTTTTGTTGTTCAGCCCACCGATGAAACAATCCAGCCTTGTTAAGCTGGATTATTTCATCTAAATTCCCGAAATGCCGGTACCCCGGTTTTGACTCCTAGCTTCTGCTAGGTGGGTAACCTGCCGAAAAGTTCATTCTTCCTCAGCCGTTGCACCAACCTGATGGATGATGTCGGATTTTGTGAAAGGCCTGAACTACAATTCCGGACTAACGGATTCCCATATGTCTAATGTAGGTTCAAAATACAGGGCTTGCCGCACATTTCAGGAATCTTGATCTTTATTCAATCTCAACCCCATTATATTCCCGATAACCTATGTTTTCAAGAAATATACTGAATTTGTATTGCATAATTCTCTTTCAATTTGCTTTAATACTTTTAAGGTTTCTTATATAACTAAACTTGTAAGACTAATATTCATTAACGCTTCACTCCCTCTATTATGAATAAATTCACATATTTGAACGTGCGTAGTAAAAAAGATATTGCTGAGCATAGCCTGCCAGGCTGCCGAAACGAGAATCAGCAAATTGTCTGATTCTTTTAAGCGAGGTTTCCTCTTTTATATAAAATTCTTCCATAATTTTTTTAACCCAAACATCAACCGGAAAGGCACTTACATAAGCTCCGCTGAACAAAAGCGTACAATCGGCAACTTTTGATCCGACGCCCATAAACTGTTCAAGAGTTTTTTTTGCATTTAAATATCCCATGCTTTTTAAATTGCTTACGGTTAGCGGACTATTTTTAAAAGATGTGGCTGTCTTTTTAATATATTCACATCTGTAGCCAGCCTTGCTTAACTTAAGATCGTTCACCTCTGCTTCAGCCAACACCGCAGCTTCGGGAAATGTATAGAATCGTCTGTCCTCAAAATCAATCCTCTTGCCATACATCGCTGAAAGAGTAAAAATAATCCGCCGAATATTAGGTATGCTGTTATTAGCTGAAATTATGAAGGATACCAATGTTTCAAAAAGTGGCTGCCGAAGAATTCTTATACCCGGCGCAAATCCGGTTGCCGTTTGTATTACAGTATCATTAATAGAAAGTTTTTCTATTATGTCACCATAATTTGTTTTCATGTCAAAATATTCACTCCAGGTTTCCGAAAAATCCAATTCTGTGCATCCATGGAATACTGCACTGTCTCCTTTTTGAACTATTCTCACAACTTTATCCCCGACAATTCCCGAGTAATCATTGTGTCCGTTACGCTCCCATCTAAAACACTGTCCGCATTCAAGAATCGACTCGAGATCGAAATTCGCAAGCCCCCTGACTGTCGTTGTGTTATTGATGCCAATGATACTAGCCGTCATTCGCCTCCTCCTCATATGATATAATTATATCACTACATGAGCGGAGATTTTTATGAAAGAACAGATATATACAATACCTGTGAATGATGCCTTTTCAGAGGACTGCGAATGCCCGGTTTGTGTGCTTGAGCAAAACTTAGAAAACGATTCCATCTCATTTATGCTGAGTCCGGCGCTAATGGAATCGGATAACCGCATGGCCACAAATCAAAAGGGATTCTGCAGAAGGCATTTCGGTATGCTGTATAGTAAAAAGGAGAATGTGCTGGGTGTTTCGCTTGTTATTGAAACCCATATTCAGCACCAAATGGGAATTTACAAAAAACTCCTTAAAAAGAGCAAAAAGGGTTTAGATGCCGACACCAAAATGAATGCTGTAAGAAACCTTGCCGGCCACATAGGGAAATCTCCCACGGCAACTTCTAAATTCATTAGTGATGCAACTGGCTTTTTAGCTTCTCTTGATGACAACTGCGAGGTTTGCGAACGGATTGACCGCATCATGGGCAGATATACAGACACAATTCTGTGGATGTACTTTAAAGACACAGATTTCCGTGAAAAAATAAAGTCAGGCAAAGGTTTTTGCCTTCCCCATTATAAATTGCTTTTAGAATCGGCAAAAGAACAATTATCTCCCAAACAGACGGCACTTTTTGTAAATGATCTCAATGAATTAATGATGAATAATATAAATCGCATACTTGAAGAAATTCAATGGTTCTCTAAGAAATTCGACTACAGAAATAAGGACGCATCATGGAAAAATTCCCGGGACGCAGTGCCACGGGCAATTAATAAATTCGTTTCCTATGGTGATTTTAAATAAATTGACAAGGCGGATTCAATGTCCGCTTTTTTAATATTTTTAAGGATATGTTTCTCCGTTAATGACTATACTGCGCACTGTTATATCAAGAGATTCGAGATGGAGCGCCGTCAGTTTTTCAAGAGAGTCTGCGATGGCTTTTTGAATTTCTCTCAAGGTATTGATTATTGTGTAGCTATAATTAACCACTACAAACATTTCAATGCTGATGCCTCCCTCTTTATTAATTACACGGAAACGTGAAATAGATTCAAATCCCTCTATTTTTGAGGCTGAATACCTTGCGATTTGAAAAAGGGTATTGTTTGAAATAGTGTAACTACCAAGATAACTGAAAGTTGGGCGGACTATAGTCTTTGAACCTTCGGAGACATATTTGTTTCTGCCTTTTTTCCTAAAAACATGAAGCGGGTCCAATAGATATCCGCTAAAATCCTTTTTAATTTCAAAAGTCGGAACCGGAATTACATGTTTACCTTTGTCTTTTCTGTTAGATAAAGCCAATTTAATTTCGTCTTCATCTGCAATGTCCTGTATATAAATTGTGCGTTCAATTTCAGGAAGATTCAATTTTTCGCCTATGTTTTTAACCATTCTGTCACTGGTTCCCAGAATTAAGATGCTTTCCACTTTTTTTATTTTGATTGCACGAATAACATCTTTCCTGTGGTTCTCATTAGTAAAAAGCGCATGGCGAACCGAAGCAAGTTTTGTTTGCTCTTTCTTAGCGCTGGTGCCGGCAACCACACGGTTGCTGCTTATCAATAATCCATCATCTATAAGGTGGGTTATCCCCATATCCCGGGCAACCATGCTGGCTTTGTGACTTTTGCCCGTTCCGCTGGGTCCGACAAGTGCGTATACCTTCACGTCACATCCTCCTGATTTGATTATAACATAACAATGACATACCGCAGATTCTGAAGGAATCGAGGAATGTCATCCGGGTATTCATCGAAATTTCAACAATTACCCGATGAGTGTTCATTGAATTATAGAATGTGTCTGGGGGCAATACAATGCTATACCACTGAAAATTATCGGTAATTTAGATCACTTTATTGATTTTAATACGCGGTATCCGGATTTTCGGTTTATGGTTTCACAGTTACCAAAGAGTTCTTCGAGCTTTTTAAAGGAGCTTTCAGCCCCTTGCTTTTTTTGGATAACACAATAAAACGACCCATTGTTTTTTAAATGTTGAAAAGCGCCTTCATAGAAGGAAAATACTGTTTTTTTCCCCGCTCTGATCGGTGGATTTGTCACAATGGCATCGTACTTTCTCTTAATGTTAGAAAAAGCGTCCGATACATACACTTCAATATTTCTGAGTTTATTCGAGTCGGCATTTTTCATTGCGAGTTCGACAGCCCGTTCGTTTATATCCGTCATTTCGATGTGGGCATCCCGAAACTTTTCTGCTGCAAATATACCGATCGGGCCATATCCGCAACCAAGATCAAGAATTATTTTACCAGCGCTGTCATAATCATTGAGAAATGACTCTATCAATAACTGTGAGCCAAAATCAATGCCATTTCTGGAAAATACGCCGGATCCTGTATGAAAATGCAATTTAACGCTGCCTATTGTTCCTTCAATCAGGGCTTCGTTCAAGGTTGAAATCGGTGTTTTATTGAAGTAATGCTCCATTATCTGGTTATCGTCACTTTCTTTATGTTTCTCGGATTATCCGGGTCAAGTCCCTTTGCAATAGATAGTTTGCATGCGAAAATCTGCATTGCAGCCGCACTTAAAAAAGGCGATGTAAAATCGGTCATTCCCATGGGTATTGAAATAACCACAGATGCCATTTTGGAAATCGACATATCATTAGTTACTGCGATTGTCCGTATGCCGTACTTATTTAAAACTCTCATCAGTACTTTGGCGTCACCGGATATTTTCCCTTTGGGCGCAATGACAAAAACAGGTATTTTATCATCCAGCAATGCAAGCGGGCCGTGGTAGAAATCGGATATTGCATATGCCTTTGCCCTCACATAACAAGTTTCCTGTATTTTAAGCGCACCCTCAAGGGCAATGGAATAATTTGTTCCGCGGGATAATACGAAACATTCCTCCATTGCTTTAAATTTACCGGCAACTTTATTAATGGAGTCGGTTTCTTTAATGAGTTCACTTAATCTTGCCGGAACTTGTCTGAGCTCCTTCAACAAATCATCATTATCTGAAAGTTCTGCTGTTATCATGGCCATCACCATCATCTGAGCCGTAAACGTTTTTGTAGCCGCAACGCTTTTTTCTTCTCCGGCATAACAGCTGAAATGATATTCAGATTCCACTGCCAGCGGACTGCTGTCATAATTGGTTATAGATGCCGTGAGCGCACCCTGCAGGCGTGCGTGGCGAATGACTTCAAGCACATCCTCAGCCTTTCCCGACTGAGATATTCCAACTACCAGGGCATCAGTCAGATTGGGTTTACCTCCATAAACAGTTATTACTGACGGAGCTGCAAAAGCTACGGGAATTCCCGTATAGGTTTCTATTATGTATTTTGTGTAGACAGCTGCATGGTCCGATGTTCCACGCGCAGCCATATACAGAAATTTTATATTTCTTTTTTTGATTTCAAAACAGAGTTTTTTTACTTTTTCAGCATTTTCCAAAAGCACTCTTTCAAGAACATCGGGCTGACTGCCGATTTCTTTCATCATTAATGTCATATACCCTCCGTAAAATTTTAAAAAAGGCTATTCAAGAATTCTTGCCCGGCAAATAATATATTTGCCTCATCCCCGCTTATCGGTTCAGCATTAATTTCTTAAACAGCCCTTTTTGTTCCTTGGAATAATCTTCTGTATTATGCTTCAACGCAAGCATCAACAGGACAAACGCCGGCGCAAGCACCGCAATCGATACAGATTTCAGCATCGATAACATAAGTTTTGTCTCCGGGTGTAATACACGATACTGGACATTCTGCTTCGCATGCTCCGCAATTAATACATGTGTCAATTATTTTATAAGCCATTTTTTACCTCCTGTGGCAATATTTCCTAACACATTATATATATGCAGCTTTATATTAGTCAAGCTGATATTAAAAGTAGGCTATAAATATTTTTATTAATTGTAGGATCCTATGAAGTTGTTGATTTTATGTCAGGCAGTTTATCTTGTAAGCAATCTATTGGTTTCCATAACACACAGCAATCACCGCAATGAGTCGGGAAATCCTTACGTTGGCTTTTAGTTTCGGAAATTCAGATTAAAATAATCCCGCAAGACTGTTTACAGCTGCATCAATATTTGCCTGTCTTTTCTTTTCTGGGCTCCAATCAACAACAGTAGTCCCAAGGACTGTCGCACCCTTTATTTTACACAGGTTTTCCATTTTTTTAACGGCGCTGTTTCCACCCAACCATTTAAAAGGAAATTGATGTGTTGACATACATGCAACTTTGTATCCTTTGAGACTTTCAATTTGCCCGAAATAGGCCTTCATGG
>JAUVJE010000223.1 GCA_030592355.1 Clostridia bacterium | reverse complement strand
TCTTGCTGTTACAATGTAAGTGTCCCATATACCGCTCCTTTTTGTTGGTTTTATTCACTTAACATTATAGTTGATTTGGTCCCTGTGGGACACTTCTATTTCTCACATACGACACTTCACTTTACAATTCACCAATATTTGTTATTATAAATTGCCCCGTAAATTGCCCATTATACAATCTTTATAATTCTAAAATTCATAAGTATTTATTCGCCAATTAATTCTGGTGTTTTATCCGGATTCGCTTATTTTCGGCAGGCTTGCGGCCGCAACAGACTGGCCGACTCTTCTGGTCTTTTCATCCGGAATACTTATATTTATTTTTTTATACAGTTGCGGAAATTCTATTTCCAGAACCAGTTGCGATTTCTCAACGATTATATCCCCACCCCCGCCGGAAGTAACCCTTCCCAGAATCAGAACATGATTGATATCATAAAATTCAGCATAATATGCGATTGCATATCCGAGATAATACCCTATGGCCTCGAATATTTTCAAAGCCCTTTTGTCACCGTCAGACATCAGGGATTGTACTGCTTTTAATTTATCAGCGGGAGACATTTCTTCATCAAAGCCGATACCTGCAGATTGAGCAAGTTTTATGACTCCATCTTGAGAAAAATACTTGACTCCGCAACCGATATCCCCGGCCCATTCATCTTCCATGGCTTCTTTGCTGTAATCCACAGGAACGAAAGCCAGCTCATTTAGCCATCCGGTGATAAATCCATTGTTATCTACATACCCGCCTGCCTCGCTGGTTCCCAGGGCAATACCGAGTATTCCGTTTTCCTTCAGACTCATTGCACCTGCGAGGGCTGTAACATCCCCGTCATTGGCAACTTCAAATGGGACAGAGCCCATTTCTTCTGCAATATCAAAAAATATTCTTCTGACTTTTTCTTCAAACCTGTCCCGGGGTACTTTAATAAATAGCGAAGCTGCCTTGACTTCATTATCAATGTATATTCCGGCAGCGCTTATGCCGATTGCATCCACCCTGTCCATTTTCGAAGCGGCTTTTTTCATGGAATCAAGGATTCCATCATATTGATAGCCCGGATCTTCTGCAAGTTTAGGGTGCCAGACAACTTCTTCACTGAAGATTGGTTTGCCGTTTACCACCGCAGAGACTTTTCTGTCGCTTCCACCGGCGTCAAAACCAATTCTGCATCCGTCAAGATGCCCGCCCGCATGTTTAGGGTTTTCAACTTCATGAGGCACTTCATTTACATCAATAATCTCAATTACAAATTCACATCCGAATATTTTTCCCATAAATTTCGAATCAAATTCCCTGGCACCACCGTTGCAATATACCTTTTGAAGGTACTCTCCAATGTAGCGGGGACCGCCAAACATGACTCTGAAACCACCCTTTAGCCAAAGTAATGTTTTAAGCAACCGCTCAATATATACGATATTATCTTTTTCATACCCTTCCTTGAAAATGACTGTTTTAAAAACAGATATGAGGCCATTCCCCCTATCCAGCGCAATGCTGACAGGCGTGCTTTCTGTTTTTGCCAAGGCGTTCCTGTATGCAATGTTTCCTAAAGATATCGGGAAAAATGTTTTATCATATTCCGGTATAAAGACAGGTGTTTTTTTAAAGCTGAATTCGTACATTAAAAATCTTTCTATTTTGCAGAGTTCTCTATAAGCCCCTGGTTGCCGAAGTAGATAACGCCAACAGCCTGTGCAAACTGGGCCACTGTATAATGCTCGTTTGCTTCCAGCTGCTTCATAAGCAGAGTGTTTGCCATAGCCCCGTCCGCCAACTTAAAAACGATATCGGTTTTACGGACCTTGGCGCCTTCTTTTATGAGTTCAAAGCATTTTTTTCTTTTAACAACCCTACCGAACAGGGTTCTTTCTTTGCATGCCGGATTGAGTATGTACTCGGTTTCAAACCAAGTGATTGCAAGATAAACTCCTATCTGCCTGAAAATTTCATTTACCAACTCATCATCTTCCCTATCCGTAAGGGACATAACATGTTCAAGAAAATCTTTTCTCATATCTTTTGGTTCAGTGGGAACAATCAGAATCTTTTTATTGTTTTCTTCGGTTTCAACTACCAGCCCCAAATCGAAGATCTCTTTATAAAGCGAAGTCCTCTGTTCTTTGAAATATTGCATGGCCAACCTGAAGACGCCGCTCTGGCTTGCATATTTCTGAAGTGTACCGGCAAGCCCGGTATTTACATTATTAATACTTCTCACATCTTCGCAGGAGTATGCTTTTTCAACAAAGTCGCCCAAGTCAATAATAAAGTTATAGCATTCAAGGGGCATTTCCGGTACTTTTCCTTCGCCGTCAACCCATCCTGTTCCAAGTTCTGTGCCAAGACTGTGGGCAAACACACCGTTTTTCACGGACTCAGGATTAACAGCCATCATTTCTACTGCCGCTGTATATGCCGCAGCCGGACCGTCATTCATATTTTTTATCGCGCCGTTATCATTGCAAAGTTCCATCAATCTATCATTGAGCGCAGTGATTTTTGCGAATTCCTTTTCATAATCTATATCCGGATTCAATTTCATTCCGCGGGTTTTTGTAGTTTCACCTCCGACAATTTTGTCCCTGACTACAACATCGGGAAAAGACAGTCCGATTGCATCAATCTCAATTATTTCTCTACCGAGTATTTTCTCAGCCTTTTCTACGGCGGTCATTATGATTTCGGCAGACGCATGCTTATCCATGGCATTATTAAGTGTTTCCATGAGCTCTGTCTTATAAGCGCCTCTGGTGCTTTTATCCGCTGAATAATAAGCCCTGACCAACCGGACGAGAAAAAGAACCGGCTCAATTAACTGCTCCGGTACGGTAAAGCTTTTTGGATTCCAATCATACTCCTTGAAACAGGATATATTGCCATCTCCTGCCAACGCTACTTTAATATCCGTACCCCCGATGTCAATCCCGCAGACCAGTTTACCTTCAAGATTTTCAGTTACCATTTTCAGCATGTCTGATTCAGATATATCCGCCTCATAACCAGGCCATGACGCGGGACGTTCGCAGTTATCTTTCAGCACATATAAAAACTTCTCATTCTCGCCGTATATTGCTCTGATCATGCGATCTATTACATTCATGCAATTACCGTATCCGGTACGGTCCGACAAAGGCTTATCCATGCAGAAATCTTCCCTGACG
>JAUVJE010000222.1 GCA_030592355.1 Clostridia bacterium | reverse complement strand
TTTATTATGTCCGTCTTTATATAACATATGGATGCTGATATACTGTAGCCGAAAGAACCACAGGTGATAAAATGAAGAAAGCCACAAAGATACTCACCCTTGTATTTGCCGCGTCATTAATACTATCTTCATGTAAAATTACAGATACCGGGGAAACCGGAAAACCATCAGAATCACCGGGGAATCCGGTAAATTCAAAGAGCCCGTCCAGTGTTAATCCCTGGGATGGATTTTGGGTTGTTCCGATTTATAAAACCTCCGTGCATCAGGAGCTGGTTGAATATCTGGAGATTATTTTATCAGAATATCCTGGTCGTTACGGTATACATTTCAGCGATATGCAAACCGGATTGAAAATTGGAATAAGAGATAACGAGAAATATATCTCAGCGGATTCAACAGCCATACCCGTGAACCTTTGCTTATATAACCTTCTTGCGCAAGGCGGGGTGGTAATGTCGGATGAGATTGAATTGCAAGAAGCAGACAGAACCGGTGAAATCGGCGATGTCAGCGGCGCAGCATCAGGAACAAAATTTACTTTAGAGCAAATCTCAGATGCATCATTAAAACAAAATGATATGACCGCCGTCATGATGCTTGTCAGATTCCTTACGCGGGATAAGATAGATAATTATATGTTGAGTATCGGAGCTCAGAATACAGAGATACCCATTTACTCGTCTCCCTATGATATGGCGATATTCATGGAACAAATCTATAGGCTGGATGTTGAAAATCCTGGTATTTACTCAGGTTTGGTTGTAGCACTTATGGAAACCGGAAAACTTGCAGCAACATCACTTCCAAAAAAGATTAATACAGCATTTAAGTCGGGAATGTACGGTGGAATTCCGTCATATAATGATTCTGGAATCGTTTACGGCGAGAACCCTTATGCAGTCAGTGTTTTTTCAGAAGGAGTATTAAAAAGCGAAGCATTTGAGGTAATAAAAGCAACGTCAAAAGCAATATATAGCTTTATAAATTATGGATTTCTTCCGGTTTATGAATACCCGGTTAATGAAATGATACCCGGTCGGATAGTTGAAGCTTCGCGCCCAAGTTCTGTAAATTATTTTAATGAAGTTCTGGTGGAATCCGATGTCATTATGAATTACAGAGACAAGGACACAATTGAATTCCCAAATTCAGAAAATTATGCGGGCGATCTTGGACTTATAACATTCAGAGGCAATAATTACCGTGACGGGGGAGCTTACGGAACCGTTGAAGTAAAAGAAGAAAAACTTGAAATAGTATGGGAATTTGATATCGGAAGCATTTCTACTCAATCAGGCGGATATTGGCCGGGGGTGGGCTGGACGGGACAGCCTTCCATAGTAGCCTGGAACGAAGACGTACAGGCGGTTATGAATATAAAGGAAGAGTTTAAAGGTCCGGATTTAAAAGAAGTAATTTACGCATCGCTTGACGGCAATATATATTTCTGCGATTTAAAAACAGGTGAGTGGACCAGGGAACCCATTCACATAGGATATCCTACAAAGGGAAGCGTATCAATAGACGCAAGAGGATACCCGTTATTGTACACAGGACAAGGCATAGGTGAAAACGGTACTGAAACACAAATACCGGCATACAGGATATTCAGTCTTATTGACCAAAGCCTTCTTTATGAAATAGGCGGCGACGATCCGGATGCACTGAGAGTCTGGCCGAATTTTGATTCCTCAGGACTTCTTGATGCCCAAAACGACACATTTTATGCAGCTGCTGAAAACGGTCTGATATATAAAATAGCGCTTAATACAAAATTTGACCTTGCAAGCGGCGAAATCTCAATAAAACCCGAACTGGTTAAATATAGATACCTAAATCCTTTTGGCGAGAGAATAGGAATTGAAAGTTCACCGGCAATATACAAGAATCTTATGTTCTGCACAGAAAACAACGGAATGGTAATGTGCATCAATCTCAACACATTCAAGGCTGAATGGATAGCTGACACCGGAGACGATACGGATGCCTCTCCCGTTTTGGATGTCACTGATGATGGAGTATTTCTGTATACGGGAAACGAGGTAGACATAAGCGGAGAGACCGGAGCTAATGAAGATAAAATTTATGATTCCACAATATCTAAATTTAATGCGCTGACAGGTGAATTGCTATGGCAGGTAAAATACCCATGTACCTATAATTCCGTTATAAACGGAGGTGTACTCGGCACTCCTGTCATGGGTAAAAATGATATCAGCGACATTGTGATTTTTAGTGTAGCCAAGTCAGGCGGAGAATACATGGGCAGATTGGTTGCCCTGGATAAAGCTACAGGCGAAGAAATCTGGGCGGTCGATTCCGAAGCATATAGTTGGAGTTCGCCCACAGCCGTTTACACACCTGAGGGGAAATCATACATTCTTTACTGCAATTTTGCAGGTAATATGTATCTCATAGAAGGAGCGACAGGAAAAATTCTTGACAGAATATCTCTCGGAGCCAACATTGAAGGCAGCCCGGGCGTATACAATGACATGGCCGTAATAGGTTCATATGCAAAGAAGATATTCGGTGTGAGGATAAAATAAACATCCGAAAAGCGAAAGGCAGGTTTCCGGAATATGAAAGACAGCATCTTAACGGGGACAAGCGGAGCCCTTGGTAATTATCTCAGACAGTATTTTATTGAAAGAGGGTTTAACGTAATCGGAACCGTAGGCAAAAGTATGCCGAGAAACGGAGAAATCACCATTGACCTGGGTGAATGGGACAGTTTCGGTAAACTAAGGGAATTCATTAAGGATAAAAAGATAACTTCAATAATACATACGGCGGCAATCCTGCAGGGAAAAAGCAATAGGAAAAGGATGTTCGCAGCTAATGTTACGGGAACGGGAAATATACTGAAATTAGCAAAAGAAACCGGTTGCCGCAATTTCATCCAGATAAGTTCGGTGGGCGTTTACGGCATCAGGGCGCTGGGGAAGAACCGGGATGAGAAAACCCCGGTTAACGGTGTGGAAGCTTATGGGATCACAAAAAGGAAAAGCGAGGACCTGGTGCGTGAATCCGGTATTCCATACACAATCCTAAGGTTGCCGTTAATTAAGTACAGCGGCGATTTTTATATTGAAAAGCAAATAAAAAAAGGGAAATCCGTATTTATAAAAAACAGGAATTCCAATATTGTATCAACAGTTTCTCCGGAATT
>JAUVJE010000111.1 GCA_030592355.1 Clostridia bacterium | reverse complement strand
TGGAGTGGTTGGCGGGGATTAAATCTCTTCAAGACACACAAAGCAAAAATTAGCCTTCAAATGTTCTCTTTTCGCTTTATTACAGCTTCCCAGAATGAACGTGGACTGATGATATCAGTGTTCCCGTACTTTTTTAGCGATAAGAGTGCCTTGTCACCTGTGATTAGACATGCTGAATTAGAGGCAGCCGCTACCCCTAAAATCGTTAGATCTGACTTATCGCCAAATACATTTCCATTAACTCGAAGAGGCTTCTCTATATAAGTACTCTCTCGAATGTATGCCACAATGTCTGCAACTAAGGATGCCGGTAACTTTACTTTCTTTCGAAGATTCTTCTTAACTTCTTTAATGATTTCCCCGCACAGAACAACCTCATGATTCTCAAGACAATACTCGAAGAGAGCTTGACAGAGACCGCGTACCGCAAAAGCTGCTATAAGAACATTGGAATCGATAACCAGCTTCATTCCATACCCTTGAAGATATCTTCATCTGTTAGAAGCCCCTGTGCCTCAGCAAATGGAAGAACCTGATTTCGAAGTTTTCTGAATCGGTATATGGAAACATACTTCCGAATGGATTCCCTGACAACATCACTAACTGGTTTATTCTCGGTTTTGCTGATTCCTTCAAGAAGCTTTCTTAGGTCTTCTGGAATTCTAACTGTAATAGGTCGATTCATGACCCACCTCCTGTATTACATTGTAATACATTTGGTGATTTTGTCAAGAATTAAACGGCCGCATTAAATACGTCTTTGAATATCCTACAAACTATTTTATCCCTAAATAGCGCTCTCTAAACTCTATTGGCCATCCTGTCCTTTTAACTTGTACAAGTGCGCTTACAAATTTCTCGAGAGTACGAGGACAAAATATCGTTTTCTTTTCACTTTTAGTGCTCAAAAGTTTTGTGTACTCTGCAACAGCATTTTTACATTGTTCGTTTCTTTCAGGATATAAAAACACAAAGAAACCTTCGTCATAATCTTTCCGTGTGGCAAAGGCTAAGAGATGATCACTCCAGATTTGCTGGAGCGGACTTTCCTTAAATATATCAATTGCTGATTTCGGGAATATTCCTGCTTCTTTGGCAATGGGAAGATATTGCTTTTTATGATCATCGAAAATCTTACGAGCTTTTTTCTTGCTCCCCCTCATGTTTTCAGCATACTTTATTTCAATACCTATAAAACCACTTTTACTCTTTTTGTTCTTGTATTCGATAAAAACGTCAAATGCGGAACGATCCCCTGTGTAATTACGATCTTCCCGACCCGGAGAATATTCAAACTTTACCTCTTTAACTTCCTTTATCTTTCCAGGAAAAAGTTTCTGAAAAAACTTTGTTGCCAATTTCAAATCATAATGAAGTTCACCAAACAGGTTAAAGCATAATGGTTGAGAAGATAACATGTTGTTCCAGATTCTGGGCTCACTGATCATCCTTCCTTCCATCTTAGCTTTGTATACCTCATATTGGACGAGAGCGCCTATTCTATCTGTAAGGAAGTTCGCTTTGGTTTCTTTTGCGTAATTAATTGTCAGGTAATTTCCGTATTTATCTTTTTCTTTCGGATATTTCTTTCTTGTCCTCCATTTACTTTGAAGAAGGCGGGCAAAGGCAGAAAATTCAGTATCCTTTGCATAATCTACATTATACTTTTTGAGAACACTTTTGGCAGGTTTTGTCATAACTTCATCACTCCTTACGATTAGCGCCGCTGTTCACACAACGACACAGTACTAAATTATTATTTAAAATCGGGAATTTATTATACTTACTCTCACCCAACCCCAACCTCCCCTTCATCAAAAAGTGCCTTCACCCTCTTCAATATCAACAGGATGATTCCCTTCTCACACACTGAGGCAAAATACCCTTCACAGAACCTCTCTTTCCTGACATTTAAAGTGAGCAGCTTTACCTTCTCCACTTTCCACATACCTGAATGAAGGCTGAAACCGCCACGATACTTGTCGTTATAAAGAAACAGCCAAGTGCTCCAAGAGCCACGTAACCTCCATAGGCCCTGTTAACACCAATCCACGGCCATATTCCTAAATCAGTAAACTCAACTATTGTTAACAGAATAGCCAGCAGAAATGCTGCGATCAGGGGCGTAACCACGGTGAGTGCCTGGCGGAAATACCGGGGGCCCCACCTCTTCAATGCAACTAACAAGAGAGGCACCAAAAAGATAACGCCCTCCCAATGCATAGCATCCCAAAAGGAACCGTAGGTTGTGATTTGTTCTGATCCCGGTTTAGAAAACAGCTGCCCCACTAAGCCAAGTGGTTTTCCTGCGGCATTAACGTATGTCGAATACTCCGCTAAAGGAAGAAAGAGCGACAACGCCAAGAACAGCGCACTTATTAAAGATATACTCCAACCGACTTTCTTAATCTTTGAAGTCATATTATCCCCCTTTAGTTACCCGAAAACCATAACGGGCTGCGCCGATCACCTTTACTTATCAAAATTTGCAGAATAGATAGTTACGATGATCAATAGTAAAGACTTTGAAACCTTTACTGCAGATATGCTGAACTACCATATTTGTTTCCTGAGCAGAATAATTTGTGCAATGATGATGAAATTCTATGAATATCTGCTTAAATTGACTAATCTCTTCTTCAGTAATCCTCCCTAACAACTCATATTCAGCACCTTCAAGTTATACTTGATGAAGCACATTTATTCAATGGCAAATTCATCCAATATTGTAATTGCTTAAAATAGAACAACCTTCGCTTCAGCGTCTGCCGCTTCTTCGGCTTCGGCTGCGATTGCGGGTTAAGTTTCCCTGTGTATGGCTTTTCTTCCGCTTCCGGCCGCTGCCCCGGCTGGATGATTGGGGGGGGGCTTGGTTAGACAGAAAAGCCCTTTCGCAATGATATTCGTGTTTCATCTCGGCCGGTACCGGCTTGCCCAGCAGGTGTTCGATTTCCCTCAGATAGGCACGATCCTCGGCACAGCAGAACGAAATGGCGTTGCCGTCTGCTCCCGCACGGGCGGTACGCCCTATACGGTGCACGTATGTCTCGGCTTCCACAGGAAGATCGTAGTTGATCACGTGAGTGATGTCGTCCACATCGAGTCCACGGGCCGCTACATCGGTTGCAACCAGCACCCGGTATCTATCCCGCTTGAACCCTTCCAGCGCCTTTGTTCGTTGAAGCTGGCTCTTGTTGCCGTGGATGGTGGCACCATGAATACCCGCGTTGTACAACTTCTTCAGCACCCGGTTTGCGACGTGCTTCATCTGGGTGAAAACGAGAGCCTTATTGATCTGGTCGTCACGCAACAGGGAAAGGAGTAGTTTATCCTTGTTCTTTTTCCCAACGAAAAGCACTTTCTGCTCGATGCTCTCTAACGTTGGTTGTTCAGGGGTAATACTCACCCTCACAGGGTCTTTGAGCATGGTTTTGGCCAGTGCCTCCATCTTCGGCGGCATGGTGGCTGAAAAGAACAGTGTCTGGCGCTCAGCCGGAATATGCTTCAACACTTCCTTGATATCAGGAATAAATCCCATATCGAGCATCCGGTCTCCCTCGTCGAGAATAAAGACCTCCACCTCATTCAGGTGAATGATTCCCTGCCGCATCAGATCAAGGAGCCGACCGGGAGTTGCTACGAGAATATCAACACCGCGGTTTAGAGCTTTTACCTGATAAAACTGCTTCACCCCTCCGAAGATCACGGTGTGTTTGATCTGCAGAAAGCGTCCATACGTTCGAATGCTCTCTCTGATCTGGGCCGCAAGTTCGCGTGTCGGGGCGAGAATGAGAGCCCGGGGTGTTCCTTTTCGTAGCTTCTTTGGGTTTTTTACAAGCCGCTGCAGGAGCGGCAGGATAAAGGCCGCTGTCTTGCCTGTGCCGGTCTGAGCGCTGCCCAGGAGATCCCTGCCCTGTAACAGGTGCGTAATACACTGCTGCTGAATCGGTGTAGGGGTTACATATTTTTCGGCGGCTATGGCTCGCTGAATCTCCGGAATCAGTGTGCTAAAAACACCTTTCCGAAAATGGGTATGTGATTTCGATACAGAATTACTAATGTTTGCGCTCCGCGCGCCTGCGTGTTCTTTCATATTTTCTTTTCCCTGGTCCGGTGTCGTACAACTTTCTACCCGCCGGACTCGTGGAAAAGAAAGGACCGCAATTATAGCGGCAACTAATAAAAAGCCCCCTCGCGGGGCTATACCGACACACACTATGCGGAAAGGCCGCTGACGCAGACTCCTGAATTGACTACAACTTTCACAGGAATATGCAAATGTGCATCGTTCTCGTAAAAATAGTAGAGCCGCTCCACAAGCGCAAGCGAAATCCAACAGAACAATATTATAATATCGTATAGTTTCTTTATCCCCCCTACGCAACTTTAGTCCTTCTTCAGCTTACGTATTCAATTAAAAAATTTGAGAAGCAGTAGAACAGGTATTAATTATGCATACGTCAAAAGCACACTGTTAACTGGAGGTATAAATATGTATAAGCAATTCAATTGGGCCTTACTGATTTTCCTTGCGTTATCTATTGCTGTTCAAGGCTGTTCAGATGATTCGAGTACGCTGGATCCGGCTGGATCGGGCGGGGGAACAAACGATGACGGCTGGTCGACCCAAGTGATCGAAAACGGCAATTTCGCAAATGGTGAGATCAATGTATCAGTCGATGCAAACTCCAAACTCCACGTAAGCGCTTTTAACTTCGATGCCGGGCTTCAGTATTTCACAAACAAATCCGGAAGCTGGGTTACCACAATTATAGCCGACGACACAGGCAACAGCGAAGGAGTGCTGAACGACATCACAGTGGATAACAACGTAAATGTTCATATAGTCTATTCCCACTCTGGAGGGATAGCTTACGCTACAGACGAATCGGGAGCCTGGATTCATGAAGATATGTGGCTCGGCGGCGCCGGATCATGCACTATAGTATCAGATGGCGGAGGAAACCTCCACTCGGCTTTCGACGACAACACCAACCATGACATTCGATACGCCTACAAACCTTCGGGAGGAGCCTGGGGAACACCTGTGGCCCTCGCAGATCAATGGACAAGCTCATATTGCGACATAGATGTTGACGGTTCCGGCAATCCGCATGTGATATTCAATTTCTCCGGACACCACAACCTGCGCTACGCCTCCTTCAACGGTTCCTGGAACGTTTCTACTATTGAAGGTTCTGATTCGTACCCCTATGAACCGGACACCGGATGGACACCTTCTATCGCGGTCAATAAAACCACTAATACGGCAAATATAGCTTTCTGGAACAAATCTGACAGCCTCGTGCAGTTCTCGAACTGCGCCGCACAATCCGCAGACACAGTGAAGAGTGCTGCCGCGAAATGGGCGAGACCGTGCATTGCCCTGGACAACGAAGGATATGCACATCTGTTTTTCGAAGAGTATGGAACGTACATACTCCATTATGCAACTAACAAGAGCGGTTCCTGGATCGTTACTCCCCTGACGGCAGAAATCGGGTCGAATAAGCTCGCGGTGACAATTGACGCAGGAAACATGATCCATCTTATCTTCTCGAGCAAAACGAATCTGTATCTTTATCACACGACCCTTCAGCTGTAGAAGGAAACTTTTAAAGTAATTTTCATAGCCGGGACATGAGCGGCCGTGCGGCTACGGTTGGCTATATTTCATCCATTTACACGGTTAGCTTTAACTCTCATTTTTTGTGGTATATTATAGCGACTCAACAAAATCTTTAAACAATAAGATCCGGTCAATCTGATTCTGGTTTATCAAGAAAGGACGAACATCACCGGCAAGCTCTTTCAGATTAACTTTTTTAATGTTTATCAAAAGTCTATCTTTAAGATCAACAATGTTTTTGAGTTGTAATTTCTCTGACAGATAATCGAAATTAGGATCCGTTTTAGAGAAAAGAACGGTGACATCAAAATAATCCCTACCTTTACTTCTTTTACGGCCAAGAAGAGCCGCGATTTTTTGACTGAGTAAAATGTCAACAGGCACAACAGATATGTGTCTAAAAAAGTTGAACTTTCTCATGAGAAATTTATCCGGTATATAATCAAAATTTTGAGGTTCAGTATCCAGTTGAATAAGTATCTTTTCTTGTTTTAATGGAGAAAGGTTTTGAGCATATAACAACTCAGGGAATCGTATATAACAATGGTATGCACCTTTGAATACTTGCTTTATTTTTACTCGATACCCTTCAAACTCCAACTCTCTTTTTATCTGCTCGCTTAAAATACTAAAGTCGTTTTGTGTCAATCCTATATTGTCAAAATCAATATCTTCAGAGAATCGATTATTCTTATGCACAATTCTTAAAGCTGTTCCGCCCAGAAAAACAAGCTTTTCTCCCTGTTTGCTTCGATAAATTATATCCAGAATCTGATACTGTAAAAACTCACGAAGAATGTGCCTTTTAAACGGTTGTTCGCTGCGAGGAAATTCTTTTACAACCGATTCAAAATCAAGCATTTTTTATTGACTCCTTAAATGTTCCATACTTCTGAAAAAGAGAGTCACTTTGAAAGACTTTTAGATATTTCTCAATTTTCTTTTCACTAATTAGGTTTGAATATTCATCAATATTCAGCCTCAATTCATAAAAATCATCTTCATTAAATGTGCGTCTGAAATAAAGCCAGTCCAAAACAGTTTTTTCAGGAGAAGCAATTAATATATTTTCTGAACTCTTTTTCAAAAGATAGCCAAAAAAGAGTTTCTTAGATATTGAGCGGTAAGAAAATGAAGCTACTTGCGTGTCAAATATCTTTGTCTTCCTGGAGGAACAACTTGTAATCTGATAAACAGACTCAGGAATGAGTGAATAGTAACCTAAAGCGGTTTCAAGACTAATATATGAGTGCGGATAAATGGTGTTAGCAAGCCGCATCAAAAATAACTCATCTATCTTAATATCTGCAAAGATATAGCATCCGTTAATTACTTTTTGTATATACCCTTTTTTCTGCCATTCGGAGAGTCGTCGTCTGTCAAATTGTGGAAAAATAACCCTTATCTCTCGAAGATCCACAATTTGCTTGTCAGAAAAAATCTTTCTAAACTGTTCAAAGATCATCGCATTTCCTTTTGTTGTTAAATATAACATGAAACGGAAATATGTCCAGGTGTATTATTCAGTAATTTGTAAAAAGTCAAATTACGCAAATCAACAATTATTTTTTAAGTTTCAATATCTATCTTTACTTGACACTCGGTATATTATTAATTATTATGGTTAGTGAATACTAACTAACATTAACCTGTGAGGATTATGATCAATTTTACCGATAGACAAAAAGAGATAATCGAAGTGTCGATTAAGCTTATCGCTGAAAAAGGGATTCAGCGGTTAACGATTAAAAATATTTCTAAAAATCTTGGGATTACAGAACCGGCTATTTACCGCCACTTTGAAAGTAAGCTGGATATTTTATTGGCAATATTATCCTATTTCAAAAGCAGTACCGGCGCCGCACTCGAGCGGACTCATTCGGCCGGCAGATCAGGCATTGAGAAAATCGAAATAATGTTTTTTACTCATCTTAAACAGTTTGCCGAGAAACCGGCACTGGCGGCTGTAATATTTTCTGAAGAAATATTTCAGAACGATAAAAGATTATCCGGACAAGTTGCGGCAATTATGAAAATAAATATGAAGGCAATGTCAACTTTCATTAAGCAGGCACAGCAGAATGATAAAATACGAAATGACATTACTAAAGAACAGCTTTCGCTGATTATTATGGGAGCCCTGAGACTGATTGTCACAAAATGGCGATTATCTGATTATTCGTTTGACCTGGAAAAAAGAGGGGCTGATTTGTGGAAATCAATAAAAAAGCTGATAGAAAATTAATTCAACGAATAGTTAACATTCTCTGAAAGGATTAAAGAATGCAAAAGTTATTAAACAACTTGATAAAATATCCCTGGCTGGTCCTAATACTGTTTTTGATCATGACAGCTGGATTTTTTAAAGTTATAAAAAGCAATTCCCGTATGGAAACCGACCTCGATGATTATATGCCCCAGAACCACCCTGCCTTTGTGTACAGCAATCAGGCGGAGGAATGGTTCA
>JAUVJE010000199.1 GCA_030592355.1 Clostridia bacterium | reverse complement strand
TACTGAAATATTCCTTTTTGCGGAATATAATCAGGTTGTGTCAGACACAAATCTTTCATGAAAGGGGTGATTTGATGACAAAGTTGAATAAAGAGGTGGTCCCGGCCTGAACGGGACTAAAAAGGCGGTGGAGAAATCCACCGTCTTAAGAAAATTTGACGCTTTGGTTCTTTTTTATACATTAACGAATTTATCGATGTCCTGTTTTATTAGTTCCAGTGATCCCCGCCAGAAGTTAATATCGCCTGAATCAACACCGGCTGTTTCCAAGACTCCCCTGATATCATTTTTCCCGGTTTCTAGTAACAGTGCATTGTATTTTGGTACAAAGGCATCGCCTTCTTTCAGATATCTTGCATACAGGCCTTTTGCGAACAGCAGTCCGAATGCATAGGGGAAATTATAGAAATTTGCACCCGCTTCGTAATAATGGGGTTTGCACGCCCACATGTAGGGGTGAAGCGTTTCATGGTCAAGCCCGTCGCCGTATGCTTCTTTTTGAGCATTAAGCATAATTTCCTTCAATTGATCGGCAGACATGGATACATCTTTTCTTTTTTCAAACAACTCTGTTTCAAAAATATATCTGCTTAAAATATCAACTATAACCTGGGTTGCCTCAAGCAGGCTGTGCTCCACAATCGCCGCCGCTTCTTCGGGGCCTGTGATTTTCAAAGCTGCGTTCATTACAATACTTTCGCAGAAAATCGATGCTGTTTCTGCCAACGGCATGGGATAATCGCTGTTCATATAAGTAGAATCCTTGAGGCAGTGTCCATGGTAGCCGTGGCCCAACTCGTGGGCAAGTGTTGTTACGTCTGAAAATACACCGGAGAAATTGCTCATGATTCTGCTCTCTTTAATGCCGTGAAGATTTGCGCAAAAGGCGCCGCCGACTTTTCCATCGCGCATTTTAGCGTCTATCCAGTTTTCATTAAAGGCATTCAGTGCAAAATCACCGAGTTCATCGCTGAATGTGCTAAAATGTTTTACTATGAAATTCCTGGCGTCTTCAAAACTATATTCTTTATCCACACCGCCGATTGGGGCAAACAAGTCATAAAAAGGTAATCCGCCCTCATGTCCGAGCATTGCTGCTTTCTTTTTCAAATATCTTCTGAATTCAGGCAGATATTCTTTCATAGCGCCAATCATGGCATCCAATGTTTCGCGGTCCATACGGGACTCCAGCAGCGTCATCTGAAGCGGCGAATTATATCCCCTCATTTTGCTGAGCTCTATAACTTCACCTTTAATTGCGTTAAGACTTGCCGCCGAACTTTTTTCAATGGCCGGATACGCTGCCAATTCTGCTTCAAAAGCAGCTTTTCTGACTTCTGCGGATTTGTCGTAAGCAAGATTCCTGATGGCCGGCAGAGGCGTTGTCTTACCCTCAAATTCTATTGAAAGCGATGAAACCATGGTATCCTGCAATTTACTCCACGCACTTGAACCGGTGTTTTTCATGGTGGCGATTATCATTTCACTCTTATCGTCAAGCATGTATTTTGCATTTTTAAGCTTTTCGCCTAATGCAAATTCGTGGTCTTTAACTACACCTTTGTAATCGATGCCCTCAATTTTAGTGAGCCATTTTGTAAATTGGACTTCAATAACCGCCAGCTGAGGAAAAAATTTCTCTATTCTTTCAATGACGCCTAGAGCTTTCATATTATTGGTGTCAACAGAATAGGTCAGCCGCGCAAAGGCAAAAACATTGCTGATTAAATCTCCGAACCTATTACTCTTTTCGATGAATACCAAGAGCTTTGCATCAGCATTGTCTGTATTCTCAAAGTCTGTTTCGCACATTTTCTTCAAATCGTTTATTGTATCCCTGATTTTTCCTATATCCGTCTCTAGATTCGGATCTTCAAACGACTTGTATAATTTGTCCAAATTCCATAACATATCCATTGTATTTCCTCCTGTATTTTCTTAGCTTTCTACGACTTCACGGGCTATCTTTGTAAATTCAATGAGCCGATTGTAATCATTTCCTATGGTGTGAACATCTTTTAGGCAAATATCATAAAGACAGCCGTTATCCTCAAAAGCTTTTTTCGCTTTTTTTAATATGTTCCTGTTATTTTCAGCATCAAACACCAGACTGACCGTGGTCGCCGGATCCGGCCTCCATGACGCGATATAGTCTTTCCCCATCTGTTCCGCGCATTCCCTCTCATCCGAAAACGGACTGACGGCGATTCTCCTGATATTCTTCACTTCCCTAATCATATCAATCTTTTTACTTAGGTCTTCGCAGCATCCGTATGATGCATAAGCGAATTTTTCAATGATTGGTTTCTGGTAATCAAACATGAATTCCTTATGGTGCTCCGGGGAAATCACAGCAAATTCCTGCGCTGCGCAGAAATCCCATAATTGGGATCGTATAACCGTCTTATCCCCACCATCCGGTCCTTCCAGTCCTTCTATGTACGGCATTGACTGGTTTTCATGACTGAGCAACGAGAAATCACCGGCTTTTTCCGCTTCATCCTGTGCTTTTAGGATCCCATCCCTCATAAAAGCAAGCAATGCATGCAATTCTTTTGGATTATCATATATGGCCCACATGAGGCCGTCCATCCCAAGAAGATACCCAATCCTTGTTGATATATCCGATTCCCATCTGTGCCAGTGGGGAGTTCTCTCTACAAGTACAGGTATAATATTCCCAATGATATCTGAAACCATTTCATAATTCTCTGTTGTCGCTTTTTCATCAATCCTGTGTTCGGGAACTTTTAGAACTGATAAATCGCCTATATCCGCCATGGCTGCATGGATCTTGCTGCACGACCCCTCTTTCCCAATGTCATCCCTAATGTAATCTATGCCCCATGTACCGATGCCCGGAAGTATCTTAACGGCAGGTAGTTTTACATAATTCTCAATGACGAAATCATCTCCAAGCTCATACTGATATATCATTTTCCTGAGATACAGTTCCACCCCGCGAAGCAACTCATTTTCACAAACGCACCGCGGTGCAATTATTTCCCTGCTCCAATGGCCGTCTCTTATGTATATTGGCGTCCTGACTTTTTTAAACGCGTTATGTGCAGCCCAAAGCGCCCTTCTCTCATTCATAATTTCCATAGATGATATTTCTGCGACCTGTTTTGCCAGCTCTCTGAGAATCTTTATGTCATTACTCTTCATAGTGCTCTAACCTTCTGCCTTTTCTTATTCTGGTTATCTCAAAATTACCGAGAGCCGTGAATCCTCCCACGGTCATTTTTCTTACATCCCGCAAAAGGTGCTTCCGAAATGTTTTATCTAATATATCATTATTTTCAGCATTCATATCAATAAAATCAATAATTATTATGCCTCCTATGTTGCGAAGCCGGATTTGTACGGCAATTTCCCCCGCCGCTTCCATGTTTGTTTTAAATGCAGTATCTTCAAAATTACCCGAACCCGTATTTTTTGACGTATTAACATCAATCACGCACATAGCCTCGGTATAATCAAATATCAAAGTGCCTCCGCTCTTTAACCTGACCCTTCTGCCCGCAGCCTCTTTAATTCTATTTGACAGGCTGAAAAAAGTAAACATATCGTAATCTTTATCATAAAATTTAACCGGCGGCGGTTGTCCGGGAACAGCATACTCCTTAAAATACCTATCGAATGTTTCCATGTTATTAAAATATACAATATCGGTTTTAGGGTCGAAGCTTCTCATGGTTTTACTTACAATACCCTCAGGCGTATAAAGAATTTTACCGGGGCTGCCGTTGCTTTGATGTAAATTTTTATATAGCGTCGTGATTCTTTTCATATCTTCAATAATGTCTTCTCTGTTTTTTCCAGCAGCATTGGTTCTTATTATTATTCCGAGATTATCAGGACCATTTTCCTGCGCAATACTTTCCAATCTTTGACGCTCTACTTTATCCTTTATCTTGAATGATACACAGCATTTCTTTGCGTCGCCTGAAATAACGCACATATCTCCTGCAATTGTAATTTTTGAACTAAGGGTCATTC
>JAUVJE010000143.1 GCA_030592355.1 Clostridia bacterium | reverse complement strand
CCATTTTCACGAGCACATAGCCGGGAAAGATCTTTTTAAACGATACTTTTCTTTTCCCGCCCTTATCTTCAATAACTTCTTCCATGGGAACAACTACATCAACGATGTAATCCTGCATTCCCCTGTTTTCAACTATTTTTTCAAGGTTGATCTTAACTTTATTTTCATAACTGGAATAAGTATGTATAACATACCACTTCGCCTGATCCCTTATACTGGGCTCTTCAACGTTTTCTTCAACAGTCTGTTTGTTGTTTTCTTCTATATTCATTAACATCCGACTCCCGTCAAATTATTATTTCAAAAGCAAATTTACCAGTGATGATAGTCCCCAGTCAAACATCCAGATAATTAAGCCGATGATTATACATACCGTAACCACCGTAACTGTATTCTTAACCAACTGTTCTCTTGTGGGCCATACCACTTTCTTCAGTTCCTGAAATATTTCCTTAAAAAAACTTAAAAATCTTGTTTTTTTTGCAGCTGCCATTTTAATTACCTCTGTATTATCTCGTTTCCTTATGCACGGTGTGTTTCTTGCAGAACTTACAATACTTACTCAACTCAAGCCTGTCTGGAGTTGTTTTCTTGTTTTTTCTTGTTGTGTAGTTCCTCTGCTTGCATTCTGTGCATGCCATTGTTATTTTATCTCTCATTTCAACCTCCGGTGGCTCCAGTTTTTACAAAAAAAAAGAACCCTTCTCAAGCACAATATAAACTACCATAAACCCATTCTTATGTCAAGCAAATATCGTAACCCGCAGGCAAAACATTTTTAAAAAGCCGCGGAATGATATCGCGGTATGCACAACAAATTTAATTCCGCAGGATTTAACAACAGCTTCATACCACGGCCATGGCTAAAAAAGACCGGCAGCACCGGTCTTTTTTAGATTTTTTACTATAGATAGGATTGTCTACGCTTGCCAAAGACTATGCAGATTGCAATAGGACCGCACATTCACAACGTCAGCAGGATTTACATTAAACCAGCCTTCAGGCACATCAGAAGCCGCGAGTTCTTTTCTGACAACCGTATCTGCTGTACTGACTTCGATGAAATTAATCCAGTGTTCTTCGGTCATAGGGTGAGGCACATCGCCTACTTTCACAAAGACACCTCCGTCTTTTTCACTTACTACAGGAACATGTTTTTCTTTCCCCTGATCCGCAGTTTTCGCTTCAAGAAGCTCCATATCTTCTCCACAGCATACAAGGGCAGTCGCCCCCTCGGCTGTAATTTCAACAAGATTTTTACAGTGTTTACAGTAATATAATTCTCTTAATTTTGTCATAATTATTTTTCTCCTTCTTTCTTTTTTAATATGAAAACCGCCTTAGCGGAATTTCCAAGTCCTTCAATGTATGCATATATGAGGTTTTTGCAAAGTATGTGGCAGATTGATATTCCCCGGTTGCTTTCACACATAAGGTTCTCTTCTATTTTATCCTCGGGTGTGAATTCGACCCCTCTGTCTATTATAAGGAACTCCAGCTTTTCACCATCATATGAAACGTTAATATCTACAGTTTTTTTAGAATTTTCACAATTACCGTGTATGACAGCATTGGAAATAAGTTCGTTAAGAACCACCTTTATATCATAAATACAATCGTAGTTGGAAACAGGTGTGTTTTTCTTCAGGTAAGCCATTATCCCGTTAACGACCTCCGGGATTCTATCCCTGCATGAATTTATACTGTATTTAACATGAATAGTTTTAGTTGCTGTCAAGTTTCTTCCTCAGCTTACTGTATATTTTCTTTTCTAGCCTCGAAATATACATCTGGGAAACCCCGAACTCCTCGGCAATTTTTTTCTGACTAAAACCCTGTTTGTATCTCATAAGAATCACTTTTCTTTCATTCTCATCAAGCACATCCAAAGCCCTGTCATATAAATCCAGTGTCTCAATTCTCTCGAAATCCGGATCTACATTACCCACAGCTTCCATCCTGCTGTAGCCTTCTTCATCAAATTCCTCGTCAAGTGACGTTAAATTACCGTTTCTCACCATTTCAAGAACTTCAATAACCTCTTCAGCCGAGTGTCCCGTGCTATCTGCAATTTCCTGCGGTGTAGGCGCCCTGTCCAGTACCTGGGACAACGTTTCAAATGCATTTTTTATGGATGGATAAAGCTCGTAATGTTTCCTTGGCATTCTTATGGTGTTCGCCTTGTCCCTAAAATACTTTTTTATCTCGCCGATTATGGTCGGCGTGGCAAAAGTAGAAAACTTATTATGCATGTCGGGTTTGAATCTCTCAACTGCTTTTACAAGGGCGAGGGACGCTACTTGAAGCAAATCGTCGTAATCGACTCCCCTGTTAAGAAATTTCCCGGCAAGCACTTTTGCCATGTAATAGTATTTCTCAACAATGATATTCCTTACTTCAATACTACCCGTTTGAGTATACTCTTCAAACAGTTTATCGTCGTTTTGGGTCATGTTTTCCGCCTTTATTCTATGATAAGCGTTAATCCGCCGTTTTCTTCTTTGATTACGCTGCCCGCAAGCGCCTCTAAGATAGGCACTGTCATCTCATTTGCACCCTTTAGAACAGGTTCTCCGCTATATGTTTCAAAAGATATCTTCAGCTTTTTGTCATTTGGCAAAAAGGATATTTTCACTCCTTTGTATCCAGCCTCAATGATACTGCTGAAAACTTCAGATACCAAGATCTTAACATCTTCAATCACATCAATATTAAATCCCGAAGCATCGGCCGCTCCCGCTGCTGTAAGTCTCAATATCCTCGAATATCTTTTTACTGAAGGGATCTCTAGTTTAATATCTTTATTACTCAATTATCTCTCCCCCTACTCAACCGTAAACAGGGTTTCCAATTTAGTTATCCTGAAAAGTTTCTTAATATAGTCGTTGGCATTTACCACTTTCATTGAAAAATCTTTTTCAAGAAGCCTTTTATATACCCCAACCAATATGCCAAGTCCCGCACTATCAATGTAATCCAGCGCACTGAAATCCAAAGTAATGTCATTGGCGGCATTTTCAATTATCTTCCTAAGCTCTTCTTTGAAAATCCCACAGTTTTCAACATCAACTTCACCACTGAGAAAAACAGTATCGCCCCTTCCGGTAATTTTTAATTCTACCATTTTCATTCACTCCCGTACGTTATTATTATTTCAATCGCTTTAATAATATCATCAATATGGGTTGTTCTTTCCGCTATGCATAATATTCTCATATATTCCCCATAAACCGACCTATAAATCAGATATTTATCAGCTACGGAAATTCCGTATATCATTTTTTCCCCGGTGTCGAAATTTACACCATATATAAAATTTTCCTCCGGGATTTCTACAGAAAATTCTGTTATCAGATTATCCAAAGCCATTAATGCATTGTCTGACCTGATATAGTTGAATGTCGAATCGTCAACAATCAGAATATCGGCTTCCTCTGAAATCAGCAATCCTGTTAATCTGGTTCTGCCACCGTAGTCAAATTCACCGCTTTCCCCTTCTTCATCCAAATAAATAACTTCAATAAGGATATCCTCTGTTTGCGGCATATTCTCCTGAAGAATCTGGTCCATTATATCTAGATCGACTTCTCCGTACCGCCCCGCGAATGAAATCGTGAGATCCGGCACTCTCCTGAAAATCATGGGAATCAATACCATAGAAAATATTACAACAGAAATCAATATCAGTATTGCCCATCCTTTGTAATGGAACATGAACTTACGATAAGCAGCCATAAGCTTACTGTCATTTCGGTTATACGCTTCTTTATCTATAAGCAGGTTATATGCCTTCTCAATAGAGTCATACTCCAGATCCTCGCCATTTTTTACACGTCTGCTGAGGTTTTCAAATCTTTTTTCAATCTGACTCCTTGAAGCATTTTTACCAAGATTGAGAATTTGAAGAGCCTCATTTCTATCCATTATGCTTCTCCTGAGGTTTCATCGTCGGGAACAATATAACATCTTTGATGGAAGGGTTGTCAGTGAAAAGCATAATCATCCTGTCAACGCCTATCCCAAGCCCTCCAGTCGGCGGCATGCCTATTTCCAAAGCATTGATAAAATCATAATCGATTGAGTAGTCGCCCTCAGCCTGCCCTTTTTTCTTCGCCTGCCCAACAAAGCGTTCATATTGTTCAATCGGGTTATTTAGTTCCGTAAAAGCATTGCCCAATTCCCTGGATGTTATGAATATCTCAAACCTTTCGGTAATATGGGGTCTGTCTTTTTTACTTTTTGCCAGTGGAGATATTTCCACGGGATAATCATATATGAAAGTGGGCTGGACAAGTTGGGCTTCAACCTTCTGTTCAAAAAATTCATTTAAAATCTCGCCCCATGTGCTGCCTTTTTCAATATGCACACTATGTTCATTTGCAATTTCCGTTGCTTTTTCATCATTTTTATCAAAGGAATCAAAATCAACCCCTGTATATTTTTTTACAGCTTCAGACATAGTAATCCGCGCCCAGGGAGCCTCCAGATTTATTTCTTCCCCTTGATACGGAATTTTCCTGCTCCCTATAACCTTGTCTGCAATATACCCGAACAAATCCTCTGTAAGCCTCATCATGCCATTGTAATCTGTGTACGCCTGATAGATTTCAATCATAGTAAATTCGGGATTGTGCTTGTAACTCATTCCCTCATTCCTGAAAATACGGCCGATTTCATAAACCTTTTCAAGTCCTCCGACTATCAGCCTCTTCAAATGAAGTTCTAACTCAACCCTAAGAAACATATCAAGGCTCAGTGTATTGTGATGCGTCCGAAATGGCTTAGCCGCCGCATTAGTAGTGTGATTATGCAGAACCGGTGTTTCAACTTCCATAAATTCCCGGTCATTCATGAATTCACGTATCGCCGCCATAATTTTCGAGCGCGTAACAAAGGTATTGATAACATCCGGATTAACAATAAGGTCAGTATATCTATGTCGGTATCTTAGATCCACATCTTTTAGTCCATGCCATTTTTCAGGGAGAGGTTGTAAAGATTTAGACAGCAATATGATTTTATCAGCTTTTACGGATTTCTCGCCTTTCTGCGTTGTAAAGACTTCTCCGCATACGCCCACTATATCCCCAATATCATATTTTTTAAATCCCGCATATTCTTCATCCCCCAGTCTGTCTTTTCTTACATATAACTGAAGCTTGCCCGACCGATCCTGAATGTGACAGAAACTGGCCTTGCCCATTACCCTTTTTGCAATTATCCTACCGGCGCAGGATACTGTTTTTCCTTCAAGTGTTTCATAGTTTTCAAAAACTTCCGCTGCGTGGCAATTTTGCTCAAAGACCTTATTATCAAATGGATCTGAGCCGATTTCCTGCAAATGGGATAATTTCTCTCTTCTTACCCTTAATATCTCACTTATATCCTGAATATTTCCATCTGTGTTTCCTTTATCCTGCATCAGTACAGCACCTCCGTATAATAGCTTTCGGGTACTACTATAAAAATATGACCCGGTCATTAAAAATAAAACAAAACTGACAGCTTGTATAAAACTGCCAGTAATAAGTATAACCAATTAAATGATATTGAACAACTCTATTTGCTTATTTCAAGAATTTTGAATTGCAGGAATCCCAGCGGCGCCGCCACTTCAACATCATCGCCGACTTTTTTACCCAAAAGGGCGCTCCCAACCGGAGATTCATCGGATATCCTCTGCTTTGCAGGATCAGCTTCCATGGAACCGACTATCTTGTATATTTCTTCTTCTTCGTCCTCAAGGTCCATGATTTTTACCTTACAACCAATTCGGACCTGATCTGTTGTTATAGCCTTATCGTCAATAACCTCGGCATATCTAAGACTTTTTTCAAGTTTATTGATTTTTGATTCAAGCGCTGCCTGCTCGTTTTTAGCTTCATCATATTCACTGTTTTCTGATAAATCCCCATAAGAAATTGCTTTTCTAATCTTTTCAGCTATTTCTATTCTCTTTTTACCTTTTAAATATTTAAGTTCTTTTTCAAGGTTCTTTAGACCTTCATAAGTCAGTATTGTTTTTTTATTTGGCATAATACCACCTTTTTCTGTTGCTGTTTTGCGATTTTTATATTATAGATATATGTACCTTAAATGTCAAGCACAAATTTTTTCTATGTAAATTTTTTTCTATTAACTCAATTGAAAAACTAAATTCCACCCCTAGAATTATTAATACGGAACTTACTTTTACAAAATCAATGATGGAAGTTAATCTTTCAAATAGTTATGATAGTTATGGTGGTGCCTTTTAAAGGAGGCTCATATGACTAAACAT
>JAUVJE010000155.1 GCA_030592355.1 Clostridia bacterium | reverse complement strand
AGCGATTAATCCTGCAGAGAACCGGCGGCTTTATACATGGCTATAACATTTTCTATAGGTGTTCCGGCCTGAATGGCATGGGTTGGGGCGAGTATCATACCGCCTTTTGCGAAAAGTTTTTTCCGTAATTCAACTTCTCTAATAACATCCTCCACTGAGCCATATGGCAGGGTGTGCTGAACGCTTAAGCTGCCGCAGAATGCAATTTTACCGTAAAACTCTGAATGGAGTTCGGTTATGTCCATCCCTGCAGTGTCTACCTGTACAACTTCCAGAATATCAAGTCCCATTTCAATAAATGTCGGGATGAGTTTCCTGCAGCTGCCGCAGCAATGCATCATAGCCACTGCGCCGTATTTATGTGCAAGGTCAATGAATGCCTCATGCTTTTCTCTAAAGAGCTTATTGTACGAATCAGGGCTTATTAGAAGGCCATTCTGGTTTCCGAGGTCCTCTCCCATGCCAACTATATCCACAAGTCCTTCGGCTGCTTTCAATGTCATCTCAGTCTTCTCAAATAAAAATTTAAATCGTCTTTCAACCAGTTCTAAAAACACAGGATCTTCAAGGGCTATGTCGAACATAACTTTTTGGACACCACGGTAACGGGCAATGCCATTTATGAAATCGGGGGTGCCTGCCCCTTCAATTTCAATGGGAAATCCCGCCAATTTTTCGCATTTTTCCTTAACATGCGTATAATCATACCAGTCTGCAGAAGGAAATCTGTGATTCTTCAGTTCGGCGGGATCGTCAACATCCTCATAGGGCAAATATGAGGGTTCGTCATATGAACCGTGGCCAAAAGTTACTTTCGAGTAAATTTCTCCATGGAGTCCTTCCCTTCTTCCGTCATCAAACCTTTTTAGTTTAGGTCCTGTATAATCCGGGGAAACACGCCTGAGATCGGTGCCGAGACGATTGTATATTTCCATTTTATTGTCAAGTGTCAATTCATCCATTAGCGCTTTATTAATTTCCGGTGTTCCGTAATAATGAACCGGCATCCTGTCGAATGGCTCGTAATTTAGTGCAGCGTAAAATCTTTCTCTGGAATTCACTATGTTACCTCCGATATATTATATTTAAAAATATCCATTATAGTCATTTTTAATAAATCACTACTTAAATTGTTTTTATTGATGAGGGTTTCCGTTAACCCTTCGAGTATTGATGCACCTGCCCAACCATTGAATGTGAACCAAATGCCGGAGGATTCGCCCGTATCTGAGTATTTTTCAATTGTCAGTCCGTCGCTTGGACAATACCTTTCAGTTATGACTCCCAATTGGCCGTAACCTGTGGTTTTCGGGTACAAATCTGCAGTAGCCAAACCCCAGCAAAGCCCGTCAATCGCCCTATGCAGATGATAGTCATCTTCTGTGGTTTTGTATATATACAGAAGTTCCGCAGTGATGTTAACCCCCATGGGATGTATATGAGGATTTGAAACGCTTGTAACAGAACCCCCGCATGAATTCCAATCCGAACCTTTTAAAGGACGAAATTCAGGACGTGATTTAATTGAGTACCTCCAAAGATATTCATATTCAGCGCTGCGAACAGCCATATCAAGATATTCCGGATTACCGGTCAGCTTATGTAAAATTACCGCTGCACGAATGAATGCCAGATTTCCCTCTTGATCAATGGACTTCCACGTATCCATGGGAGAACCCCAGCAATCTAAATTTTTAACAAAACCATAATAGTATTCCAATCCTTTTTTTGCACTGTCAAGATAATGCGTTTCCTTGGTTATTGAGTATGCAAGGGCGCATGAAGCTGCGAACCAGCATCCTGCAAAACCATCGGAATCCAGTATCTTCGGGGTTTCAAGAGAGTATGTATATCCATAACAACCATCATCTCTTTGCAGGGATATTGCAGTATTAAGGGCTTTAAGAGCAGATTTTTGCCAATTGTTCTTATCTTCGCCTGTTTTACTCAGCAATAGATTGTACGTTTTAAGAAGATAATAGATTCCGTTGCCGTTTGTATATGCACAATGGCAATCTTTTACCATATAACCTGCCCACCACCCGTTAACATCGCTGCCTTTCCATGGGCGTATTAAATCATAAAATAAACCAGAAGCCGGATTAATTCTGTCGGACATTTCATCAAAGAGCCCATAAAGTTTTTCTGTGAAACTATTTTTAACCCCGGTAAGAAGCTGTGCCGAAAGCAAAGGATAAATCATCACTCCCGTACCTGTCCATCCCGTAGCAATCAGCGGACGCCATGGTTTTAGCTTTGTATTTTCAGGAAGCCTGCACTCCTCATTTGTAAAGGCGTTCATTTCATCAGACCAGTTTATATTTTCATAAGAATCAAGAAATCCCCCGAGATAGGTTTTTACATCATGGGTAGGGGAAGGGCATTCTCTGTATTGGTAATATACGTCCTTAATGATATCCGCGCATGAAAACCTGCCGTCTCCGCTAATTGCATAAATCCTGCCGGCAGCAAACGCCTTAAGCGTCCTGTGCTCAGTAGATTCAGTCAGCATTTCCTTAGAAGTAAAAGTATAAGGGAAATTTCTGTAGCCGAGAGATACACCGGCGGTATCGGGAAGCTGCGAAAAAACACCGTTCCTGATAAAACCATCTTTATTCTTTACGTCGCCGGAATATGGATTTACAGATATTCCGACCGCTCCTTTGGCACAGGCTATAATTGATACCGGGTGGGAAGCGCGGTCAGCCCTGAATTCCCATTCGGGAGAAGTGGATGCAGATTCCGGATATTCATATGTTAAATTTGGGAAAAAGCCGGGTTTTGCATTTGCAAGATTGTTATCGCCGTGTATGTTGCAGGGTATCAAGTGATAAATGTCGTTTTCTCCGATAAGCTGAAGTGACAGCTTTATGGACAAAGGAACATTTGATTCCATGTCCAGGCGATACTGATAATTATCATTTATCGTAAATATAAAATTAAGATTAGTGTCATTATACTCATATAAGCCGGTTGAAATCTTTAATGGGTTTGCCATATACTCATCGCTTTCTGCGCGAATGGTAAAAGCCAGTTCCATAGAAAAACCGTTTAATTCGAGTTTCATTAGAATTTACCCGCCAACAAGTCTTGTTTACGTTTCATATAATAGAGAAAATTCTCTAAAGGCACATCAGGGGGAACAAGATGATCTACAGTGGGTATGAATCCGCCCTGCTCAACCATTGGTACAAGAGAAGCCAGATGATTTTCTATGTCTTCAATACCTTTTGCAAGCTCCCTTTTATCCACACCGCCCCAAAGACGAAGGTCTTTTCCGTATTTTTTTCTAAGTTCCATCGGGTCTTGGTCCTTGGAAGCCCTTTCCATAGGCCAAATGGCGTCAACGCCTGCATCCATCAGCAAAGGAAGCATGGGTTCGCTGTTTCCATCGGTATCAACTATGACATAGGGAATTCCCTGTGATTTGAAAAAGTCCGTGAGCCTTCTCATATGCGGATAAATGAATTCTTTATATTGTGCAGGGCTGAGCAAAGGGCCGTTTTTCATGGCAAGGTCTTCATTTATAAATACATAATCGGGTGTAACTTTGTCAAGCATGGGCTTTGAAACCTCAATGGTGAAATCCGCGATGAATTCCATCATTTCGTGCATGAGTTCAGGCATATCGTACCAAGCGTAGCAAAGACCTTCTGTTCCCATCCACTCTCTGGCCCTCCAGTAAAATCCCGTCGTACCACAGTTTTTACTCGCTACCAGCACATGGTCGCGTTTATTCCATTCTTCTGTCTTTTTTTCCCAGTTCGCAGGATATCTTTTTCCTATATCCATTATCATGCGCTTTTTAAGTTCTCTAAAATCTTCTTTAGATTCCACCGGGAATGCAAGGTACTGGTCCATGCTTGCACTCTGGCCTCCGACAGATCCTGCTTTCAGAACTTTCGTCGTAATGCCTGATTTATGCATTTTTATCATATATCTGTCGTTTTCTTCAAGGATTACTTCTTTAAAAGGGGGAATAAAGCCATAATTAGTCGGAAGGTACTCCCTGTGGTCCATGTTCCATTTGGGGTCGCCGATAAACCAGTTCCAGGAATAATTTTCAGTATCAAGACCCTCTGCTTTCCAGCGTTGAATCGTTTGCGCCCATACGCCTACTTCATGATTGGGTATCCGGTCTACGGATTTGTATTCCATTAGTGCTGTAAAACGTTCTCTGTTGGTCATTTTTTCCATTGTGCTGTCTCCATCAGGCAAAAAGTAATATTATAATAACATATGAAAGGTGAGTTTACACCATAAATCTCCATATGCTATAATTAGGGTCGGCTGATAAATTTTGAATTATTCAGCGAGCCCTGATGATGCAGACGGAGGTGCCAGATGGCTTTTATTAAAACTACATACAATTGCTTTATAAGACGTCCATTTTTGCTGATATATATAGCGGCGTTTTCTTTATTATATTCAGTTATCCATATGCTTAACCCATTGGTAGGGTTATTGCAGAGCCTGGGGGCATTGAATACCGACGGCTGGACGGATTCGATGGTATACATTTCAAAAGAGCTGTATACAGTTCCCAACATATCCTTGATTTTACCGACAGCTGCCCTTGCAGCAGTAATCCTCGCTGTACTTTCAGGAGTTCTTGCAGCTGGTTTTATGAATTTATACTATGAATCATTGATAACGGGGAAAGGTAAAACCGCAGAAATATTTTTCGCGGGGATTAAGAAATCTTTTATAAAAATATCCATTTTATTTTTTCAATTTTATCTTTCTTTGGCGGCGATTGTTTTGTTAGTTCCACTGGCCACTGTTCCAGCGATAATATTGGCGCAAAAAGCCATTGAAAACAACAGCAGCAATTTTTTTACAACAGGTTTTTTGGAAATACTGACACTGGTAATTATATTTCTTGTTTTTGCATTTATCTCAACAGCATTCATTTTCAGGTTTCCTTCGGTATTTTACTTTAAAAAGCGTCCGATTGAAAAATCAAAGAATGTAGTTTCTTCTTCATATTGGAGATATTTTGCAGCTGTGAGTCTTTTAGTGGGGCTATTCTTCGGGACTGAAATGCTTCTTATAATAATAGAAAGCAAGTTATTGGCTCTCTTTACGGGGTGGATTTTATACACGCTGCTCTTCACAATGGTCAGCGTCGTATCTTTTACGGGTTATGCCATGATGCTCAGAAAATTCAAACGTGATTAACTGCAAAAATATATTGGATGCGTTAATATGACATTTATGAGGGTAAGATATAAATCGGATTAAAAATGGAGATTTTCAAATGAAAAATAAAAAAACAAAATACTTTATTATTATTTTTGCGGTAATTATTATAGCGGTACTGGCATTTTTTGCCGTTAGGGGATTGACAAATAATAACACCGGTGAACCCCGGGAAAAACAATACAGGCTGGTTCTTATGGAAAATCCTGTAGAAGCCCCGGATATACAATTTCTGGACATGAATGACGACATCCATCAATTGAGCGATTTCAGGGGAAAGACGGTAATCATAAATTTTTGGGCCATATTTTGCCCGCCCTGTATAGAGGAATT
>JAUVJE010000016.1 GCA_030592355.1 Clostridia bacterium | reverse complement strand
TTGTAGGCTTCTCCTCTATAAGTTCCAACGGGGCCGAGACGTCCGGACCAGAATCCAAAATCATCGCCGAAGAATGAGTTAACATACCAATTAATGGTTTCCTTAGGTTGTTCTGTGGTCTTCATCATAACTCTGGGAGCTCCGATTCCAACGCCGTAGTGGTTGAGGTTTTCATCGATAGTATGGGAAAGAGCACCGACGCAATACATATATGAATCGGGGAGTATTTTTTGAACACGGGTTTCAAATCCAAGTACCCATGAATCCCAATAGAAAGTTCCGCCGTAAAGTCCGGATGAAACTCTTTCTCTCATGCCTGATCCGCCGATACCAGCGAAACATTCATTATCGAGTACGCCTTCTGCATAACATTTTTTCAGGAATTCAAGACACTCAACCATTTCTGGTTTAATCATTGAATCTTCCCAAATATCTTCGTTTGGATTCCAGATAGGTTTAGCATCAGCAATATGATTCATTCTAGCATCAAATGCCTGGAAGATATCCTGCATATTCCACATGTTGGATGTAGTGAAACCAGTTGTATCGTTTTCGCCATTGCCATCAGGATCATTGTAAGTGAATGCGTATGAAGCTTCATAGAATTCGTCGATTGTATAAGGTTTGTCCATACCTAATTTTGTAAGCCAGTCGCCTCTTATTGCTCTTGTGAACCAAGAAACGTTTCCGTCAGAACCGGTAGGAATAGCCCATACATCGCCATCTATCGTATTGTCTTCTTTCCACATTTCAGGAATAAGCGTATTCCAAATTTCGTTGTCTTCAAGGAGATCTGTCAAAGGCATAATCAAATCTTCTTTTTTCCATTCCATAAGGAATGAACCGCCGAAGATTTCAACAAGACCTGTCAGGTCGCCGGACATAGCTGAAAGCTGGATAACTTCCATGTAATTGTTTCTTGCAGGATGGGTCATTGTAATTTTGACACCAAAATGGTCAGTAACAAGTTCCGGCCAAGCTTCCTTGTAGTCAAGATTCTGCATTGAGTCGCCGTAGAACTGGCATTCAACCATATGAACTTTGTCAGGGTCTCCAAGGACTTCTGGCTCAGGTTCAGCAGTCGGTGCAGCAGTTGGAGCAACGCTCGGTGCAGCTGTTGGTGCCGGTGTTGCTGTTGGGTCTTCAGTTTTGTCTCCGCATGCCGTAAGCATTACTGAGAAAGCAAATACTAAGACAAGCAACAAGCACAGTACTTTAGTTTTTTTCATTTCTTTTCCTCCTATTTTTTTTATATTATCAGCGTTCGTTTTCACGTCCGCATCAAAACGATTTAATCCGGTCTATCCCTTGATAGATCCAACCATAATACCTTTTGCAAAATACTTCTGGAGATATGGATATATAATTACAATCGGAATCATCGCGGTAATCATCATTACAGACGACAAACCTTCAATGCTAAGGAAGTACTCAGTCGGGTCAAGCCCAAGCTGCATAAGCATTTCCTCAAGATTTTTTTCTGCATCTCCTCCAAGGATAATAAGCTCACGCAGTTTAACGGGGAATGTATATTTTTTTGCATCCCTTATATAAAGAACGGCAGCCATAAAAGTGTTCCAGTAAGCCACACCTGTAAATAAAGCTATTGCAGCGAGAACCGGTTTTGACAATGGGAGTATAATCTTGAAGAATACGGTAAACTCCTGGGCTCCGTCGATTCGCGCTGATTCCGAAAGCGACAGCGGTATGGACCAGTAGTAGTTTCTTATTAAAATCATTCTCCATGCATTTGCCGCCTGGGGTACAAACAGAACAGGAAGTGTATCTATAAGTCCAAGCGCTCTTATCAGAAGGTATGTAGGAACAATCCCTCCGCCTACGAGCATCGGTATGATAATCAGGAAATAGATAAAAAATCTGCTTCCTGGAAGCTGGCGTTTTGACAGTGTATATGCACCAAGCGCATTTACTAACATCGACAATGTTGTACCGGCAACAGTTATGATAATCGAGTTCATAAACGGTCTGTAAACAGATTCATCATTTATAACCATTCGGTAGAATAACAATGATGGTTCTACCGGTAAAAGGTTAAGATTAACCTCTCCGATCTGGGAGATGTCAAGTGATGTCTTAATAACAAAGGTTATTGGTATCAGCATCATTATTGTGAATAGAAAAAATCCTAATATATTGAAAACATTGAATACTTTTTCGCTTAAAGATCTTTGTAACATTTACTCCACCCCCCTTTATAGTATGCTTCTGCCGTCTTCAGTAACTCGTTTTGAAAGCCAGTTAGCAAAGAATAGCAGAACCATTGAAATTGAAGATTTAAATAATCCGATTGCTGTGGCAAGATAATACTTACCACGGGATATACCAAGATTGTATATATATGTACTTAGAATTTCCGCTGTACTTTCAATATATGCGTTTTTAAGAACAAATATCGGTTCAAACATTCCGGTTAGAACACGCGAGAAAGAAAGCACAATTAAAACTACGATGGTACTTCTTATACCCGGAAGGGTAACATGCCAGGTTTGTTTCAACTTTCCGGCACCATCGATAACAGCTGCTTCATAGAGCTGTGGGTCAACACCTGCAAGTGCAGCAAGATATATTATTGAACTATAACCTACCCCTTTCCATATTCTCATAAAAGTAAATAGCCATGGGAACAGCGCGGGTTTCGACAGGAAGTAAATGGATTCACCTCCAAAAAACATTATTACTTGATTGACATAACCTCTATTAGGTGCAAGTAATTGCATAAATATACCTGCGATAACAACCCAGGTTACAAAGTTAGGCAGGGTACTGATTGTCTGAACAGTCTTTTTATACCACCTGACTCTGATTTCATTCAGCGCAAGTGCAAACAAAATCGGAGACGGAGTAATGAAAACATAACTGAATGCGACGAATACCCAGTTGTTTCTAAACGCACGCCAGAAAAACGGTGTATTGAAAACATATGTAAAGTTTTCAAAACCCACCCAGTATTTAAACCCGGAAATTGTGTATCTTTGGAATGCAAGCATTATACCAGGCATCGGAACATACCTGAAAAGATAATATAAAAACAACGGAGGTAGTATCATAAGATACAACATGATGTTGGTTTTGTTGAAGACTTTTTTCTCGTTTCGTCTGTAAACTTTGCTACTGGAAGCAGAATCCATATTTTCACCCAACCTTAATAATTTTTTCCCCACATACATAGAAAGGACTGTTACACCCAATTAAAATTATATCATAGAGAACTTCAAATAGTATATGGATAATTTAACATTTCTTGTGTTTATTTGATATCCCTATGTTAACAACCATATTCACGCCCTTTAATCATTACCCATCATGAACTTGGGTAACAATTCCCGCTTTTTTACGACAGAATACGGAATATATCCAAAAATGAACTAACGCAGAGTTATCCGGTTCTATTCATAAATTCACTCAAATATCTATTTCGCAAGTGCAAATTTAACTAAAAGTTCGATACAAGCCTCAACATCCTTCATGTCTACCATACCGTTTGGCCCATGTCCGTTTCTGGTTGGAATCGATATCCCGCCTGCCCTTACACCATAATTTGAAATATTCATGGCGCCTGCATCGGTTCCGCCCGAAGGAAGAATATCCATCTGGTATTTAATTTTATTTTCCTCACTGATTCTTACCATTGTGTTTACTAATGTTTCATCACATATTACAGATTTGTCCATAACTTTGATTGCAGCGCCTTCCCCCATTTTCATGTTTCCGTCCTTGGAGTCAGGAGTATCATATGAGCCGGTTATGTCAACGGCGATTCCAATATCCGGTTTTACTACCCTTGAAGCAACAGTAGCACCCTTTAAGCCAAGTTCTTCCTGGGAAGAAAAAACAAAATACATATCATGATATGGATTCTCAAGCTGCAATAAAGCTTTAATTCCAATATAGCATCCAATTCGGTTATCCATAGCCTTTGAAACAACTCTGCGGTTTTTTAGTTTGGCAAGGTCGCCCATATAACAGGCCACGTCGCCTACCTTGACTTTCTTTTCTGCATCTTTTTTTGATTTCGCGCCAATGTCCACATACATATCCAGAACACCGCCCTTTAATTCTCCAAGTCCTTTGGAGAAACCGATTACTCCTATGGTTCCATTTCTAAATTGAATTCTATTTGCAACACTAGTAGCAACATTGATTCCGCCTACATTCCTGACCTTAAGGAATCCGTCGCTGTCAATGGACATAATCATAAATCCGATTTCGTCTTTGTGCATTGACACCATTACTCTCTTTTTATTTGCACCGCTGCCTTTTTTTAAAACAATTAAATTATCAATGCCATCGGATGAAATTTCATCAGCATAATCTTTTACATACTCAGTAATAACTTTATTTATCTCAGTTTCCCTGCCGCTGACTCCGAACGTCTGAGTCAATTTTCTAAGCATCCTCATAATGTCCTCCCCATAAGCTTATTGTGTTGATTATATCAATATGCCCCCGGCATGTCTATGAAATAACTTTTACACTTTTTCCAGGGCTTTTTTAAAATCTTCAATAATTGTATCTATGCATTCAAGTCCCACTGAAATACGGATCTGTCCCCGTAGAATTCCGGTTCGTTCGGCCCTTTCCTGTGATATGTTCATACCAGGTCCGTTAATTATTGTTTCAAAACCACCCCAACTGGGACCGACCTCCGGAACATCCAGTGAAGCATAGAATTTTTTCGCCTTTTCAATTCCACCCGCCGGAACAAAGCACAGCAAACCGGGATAACCCCGCAACAACCTTTTTCCCGCTTCATACTGAGGATGGCTCGGTAACGCAGGATATATTACTTTTTCTATTTTAGGATGGTTTTCAAGAAATTTTCCAAGCTTAATGCCATTTTCCATATGCTTGTGCATCCGAAGCGTAAGAGTTCTCATCCCCCTGAGCACAAGCCATGCCTGATGAGGATCAATGATTGCTCCATAAATTCCCCTTTCCCAATTCCTAAGTTCATCTATGGTTTTTGCATCGGACATAACAACACCTGCAACCACATCACTATGTCCGTTTATATATTTGCTGCATGAATGCACGACGATATCAGCTCCATAATCCAGCGGGTTGCAGAAAATCGGCGTGGCATATGTATTATCTACTATAACTTTAATATCATGATTTTTCGCATATGTGCATATTTTATCCATATCAGGAATCGTAAATACATTTGAAACCACTGTTTCCAGATAAATAACATCCGCTCCATTTTCAACAGCTTTCAGAAATTCATCATAAGCTCCTGCATTAAAATACTCGGTTCTTACATTAAATTTACTTTTAAGATAATCGTCAAAAAACATCTGAACCCCAAGGTATACATTTTTCACCGAAACAATACGGCTGTCTGTCTTGATATACCGCATCAAAGAAGAGGTGATAGCAGCCATTCCCGACGAAAACAACAATGCTCCCTCTGCGTTTTCAAGTTCTGCAAGTTTTCTCTCCACGGCTTCGGTAGTTGGGTTGTTTATACGCGTATAACTATATCCCTTGCTGCCATTTTTGCGTGAAAACAGAGATGTTTGGTATATCGGCACATTAACCGCACCAAGAAATTCACTGGATTTCTCGCCGCTGTGCATTATAATGTCTTCAACGGGTTTCCCATTGCAATCTTTCATAAACTCCCCCTAGCCTGTTGTAATTTCTATTTTTTTATCAATATTGCTGAACGCTGTGAAATACACTGTGAAATCATTTTTACTCTGCGGCACACTGCCCCTCATTGACGCTGTATATTTGTGTTCAGCAAAACCGGGGCCTATTGTAATCTCATTGAGTCCAAGAGAAGCCTTTACATTTCCTTCGCTCACAATAATACTGTTTCCTGCATTACCGTCTATTATAAAGCCCGTCCCTTCAATGCCGCATCCGCCGCTAAAACAGAATTCTACTTTTAAAGGCACTCTGTCACAGCCATCTGTTTTAATATTAAGTTTCACGCCGGTTTCCGTGAATGCTATATCTATCACAAAAGTCAAATCAACTTCATTTACAGACTTTCTGAGACTGTGGTCCATATCATCCCATATACTGGTTTTCGACGGTGTTTCAAAAGGCCATTTATATTTCCCGGAGGCCTTGAATTCCATTCTGTATCCGCATTCTGTTTTAATAATTTCCGCTGGTTTAAATTGCGCAACCGCAAAGAATGACGCACAAATTCTGGCATAGCACCTAAGACGTCCCTTCTGTATAAAAAGGAAGTTCGGTGCTCCTCCCAGAATGGTTGCGCTATAATCACCTTTTCTCTTCCTGACAATATTTGAAGGCTTGAAGAAAACTTCAAATTCATCCGGCAGCTCTTCCAAAACCGGTTCATATTTTTTTAGTCCGTCCTCAATCATGTACAACCATAAATTTCCAGGCACACCTGCTTCGCTTTTTCCTGCGCTTTCAAATATCAAATCCGCCATTTTCGCAAATCGCGGGTTATTGTGTATATAAGCAGCCTTTAAATAAATATGATAATAGTTTGTTGGATAAAATGACTTACCGGGCATTCCTTCGCCTTTGTCCACCCTTGCGGAATTCTGAGTAAAAACCGTTCCGTCCGGTTCGAAGTATCGAAACATCATTTCAAGATTTTCAGCAGCATAACCAGCAAGTTCCGGCTTATTCATTTCTTCTGCCAGAATCATTAGCGCATTGTCATTGACTGCATTGTATATTCCTGGCGACCGCTCTGTAAATTCACCATTCTCATCAATATCAATGCCCTCGGCAAGATACATGAGGGCCATATCCTTATAAGATTCATCCTTCGTTATATTGTAGGCGAGGGATAAACCTGCAGCTTCAACCCATCTGTGATTGGGCGTGTGAAAACCTCCGTCGCGCAGGCCTTTTGCAGCTTTCACAATTATTGAGTACAGTTTTCCTTTAAGTTTAAGCTCTATTTCGGTTTTAGCGTGGGCATCCATAATTTTATAAACCCTGCCCATAGTATGCATTATAAATCCCGTATCCGGGGCTGAATAAAAATTCGAGATCAGAAGATCAAATGTACCGTCTTCTCTCTGAATCGCCTCGGTATACTCAAGCGCTGTATTCATAGTTTTCAAAAGGTTTGCGCTTTTATAATATTTGGAAGTATCTGTGTAATATGCCGGAACATATGTCAGCATACAACCTATGCCGGCCCCCGGCGGGACCAAACCGTCCGCCTTATTCACAATACCCCCGTAATGAGGATGCCCGGGTTCCGTTATTGTGCAGGCAAGCAGCCGTGCTACTCCTCTGTCACATGCTTTAACTATTTCGGTGTAATGCTTTTTCATTGCTCTTTCCTTTACCTGAGTATTATTATTTCAATTCAGCTGTTCCGCTCCAACAACGCCACTTGTGTTCTATTTGTCTGAATTCCTCCAGCAAGAAATCTCTTGCAGTATACCTCGGCGTTTCAAACAACGCCTTTTCGTTATAGAAAATTTTACATCCGTTGAACATACCGTACCTGCAGCTTTCTTCATCAAGGGCTGTATATGCAAAATCCGCATCAGTTGTGATTTTCCCGTATTTAATTTTACCTGTTTCCCAATTATAGGCAGGCGCCCTGTCTTCTTTGAACGGGTGTATGCCGTACCGGAGATTCAATTTGTATGTCAGATATATCCTGTTGTCGTAAATAAGTGATACGGCGTCTTTGTCGTTGAAAAACCCTTCAATTTGCAATTTGCCGGTAAGAGATGCAGCATCCGCCGACCTGTCGTGAGGCGTAAGAACGGTTATGAACATTTCTCTGTCTCCCTTTTTATATGAGCCCGTCTTGCATTCGCTTACAATTGTTGCATCGCCATGGTTTCTTCGGATGGCTTCAGCCGATGACATCTGCACATCGGATAAAAATTCCAGCAGAAGTGATAAGTCCTTTTTATTTTCATATGATGTTTTGTCATTTTGACTTCTTTTAACTGTATCTATGTAAGTTTCGTATGTTGTGTCAGAAATTTTCACTGCATTTTGAGTGTGCCACACGTTGCCTGTGGTTATCTCTTTGTCCTCTCCCGCTTCAAACCAGTCAATGATTATATATACATCTTCATTCTTGATCCAAGTAATCGATCTGTCCCATGTGAGGTTAAGAGGAAGATAGTGATTTCTCGTTCTGAGATAGTCAACTTCGTCAAAGGATTGAAAATGGATTTTTTCTGTGTCCACATGCTTGTAAAAACCGTCGTCATGAAGAGCATTGAATATACCGTCCGATGTATCTTTGATTCCCTCTCTGAATACCAATTTATTATGGTAAAGATCAGCCCTGTATTTGCCGTTTGGAAGCTTCTCCCTGTATCCGCTTTCATGGAGCAGTATATTGCCGTTCTTTTCAAGATGGGCAATAGAGTTTTCATCACCGTGGCCATGGTGCATTTTTTCAGCTTTTACCGGTATGGAGGTTCTCAGGTACTGCCGCGGGATGTATCCGTATTTTCCTTCATCCCTGAAATTGTAAAGCATGTAGGAATCTTTGTTCCGGAAGATGATTTTCTTGCCCACTAATTCGTCAAGAACTTCTTCGGTGCTAAATTCTATATCCGAGGGTTCTACTTCATCAGAACTCCATTTATATGCATAAGCTATATAATTGCAAATACCCGAGGACAATTCTCCCCCGTGTTTCTTTAAGCCGAATTCAAAGATCTTATGTGCAGCTGCTTTCATTTTTCCACAGTTGTACTTAGCAGCGCCCATTTCGATACAGGCAACCCATATCTGCCAGTCTGAGTGAAACCATGCGTCACCGAAACCAGGTATCTGTCCTTCGGGGGTAATAAGATGCGTAATGTAATCAAAATAGTATTTTGTCTGAGGTTTTGAATAGTATTCGTCCTCAATTCCACGCCATTTAGCATACATTATGCACGCGAACAACCAAAGCGGGATATAGTGGGATGCATCTTCTATTGACCATCTGCCTATGCTCTCTTCAGCAAGATAATCGGCAAGTTTTACCCACTCCCGGGTTTCTTCGCTTTCACCAACCACCGCCGCTGCCTGCACTAATGCGCATGCTCTTAGCATGGACCTGTTATGGGCTCCCCATTCAGGGCAGAAAATTAGTGGTGTAATCGATCTGACGACCGATTCCTTAACTATCTCAACATCTTCCTTTGTTAAAATTCCGGTGTCTTTAATATCAAGATATGAATTCATATATGCATGCAGTTGAAATAAGGGTTCCATAAGCGGAACTCCTCTGTGGTATTCAGCTCTTTTAAGTCTGATTTCTTCAGGAAAAATTTCAGCCAGTTTAATGGGAAGCATAATTCCTTCCTTTACATTTTGCGCATATTCATTTTCACCGCTGATTCTGTAGAGAAGTCCTTCCATGTGAAGCTGGCTGGATATGTGGCCGGGAGATGTATACCCGAACATGTAGTCTGCATCAAAGTTTTCCCGCCATCTTTCGGTTGCCGCATCATAATCTTTCCTGCCCTTTATGACTGCTTTTTGAATGTAATTAAGATATTGTTGCTTTTTCATAGACTCTTACCATCCTCTTCTCTTTTTTTTGAAAATACTATTAATAAACATTCTTTCATTTTTAAGATTGTTTTCTTTCTTCGCCTTTATTAAATTAAAGATATTCAGTACCAATACCAATACAGCAGCAAGAGCGAACATAAGACGGAATTGCGGAAACTCCATACCGATTATTCTGTATGAGTTGTTATCGATAAAGTTTTTCAGCAGATTTCCCACTGTTGGCGCAATTAAAACAATAGCACCTATCGAAGCTGTAAAAAACCCGTCGTATACTGATCTTCCTTCTTGTGGTATGACAGAGTATTTAGCGTTAAATATTCCCAACATGAAAGCAGGTCCGATAAGCGATGCGTTTAACATAAGCAAGGGTCTCACAAACCAGTAGCTTCCCGACGTCATGCAAAACCACAGGACGGCATGGATTACATAAAGCCACAACGCCACTCTGATTATAAACTGAGGTCCGTATTTATCAGTCAGTTTTCCCCACATCGGGTACCATACCATTTGCATTACCGGATTAATCATACCCGTGGCTGTAATGAATGTATATGGCATTTTCAGATATCTGATTTGGTAAACCGACGCAAAAGACATGGTCATATACCATGCGAAGTAGAAGAAAGCAAGCATCCCCATAAGCTTCATGAATTCTTTGTTCCTGATGGGTTTCATTATCAGGTCTTTCAGCTTAACACTGCCTTTTTTCAATCTTTTAAAACCGGGATCGTTTATTTTTGTAAACGAATATGTCTCAAACCACATGAACAGCCACGCTATGCTGAACAAAACACAGAATACAATGTACTTATTCATATATGAATCCAGGAATTTTCCTGCTATAACGGGAAACAAAGCGGAAATTATAAGTGTAAAAATCTGCTTTGCGCTCATAAATCTGCCCCGGATTCTTGAATCAATAACATCTACAAACCAAGAATTTATTGTAATGCCCATAAAAGAGTTGAGCATATATCCTGAAAAAACAACAGGCAGCATAATAAACGGTGCGATGTTCCATGGTACAAACATTGGAATCCACACTGCCGATACTATCAGTGATTTGGATAATATATTAAGAATTACTATAAATTTCTTGCGGTTTTTTACCCGTTCAATTATCAGTCCGGCGAATATAACCGAAATCCCGGCAATACTGGCAATGAACGGGATATACCCCATCAGATAGTCGGGGGTATTCATCTCAATAAAAAGACCTGACAGGAATACTCCGCCTACCAACGCTCCGAATGCAGTGCCGAAAATGGCTTGTTTTATAAACCAATCCCGGTCTGGTTTTCCCGGTGTGGTGACCAATTGCATGTCATTTCTATAGAAGAGCATAAGGAACAATTTTCCAAAAGCTCTCTTTGCTTTTTTCATAACAATATATCCGTCCCTTACAGGTTTCCCTGTCCCGGTGTCATAAACCTTGCTGCACATTTTCCCTTTTCGTACAACAGACCATATATTACCACTTTGTTTTAACCCTGTACACCCGTTTTTTGCATTTTTCAAGTATTTGTTATAGATTTCTTCGGATAGCACGGTTATAGACTTTTATGTCCGAAGTATCCGTCGGATGATTTGTACATATGTCCGAAGTATCCGTCGGATGATTTGTACATATCGGATGATTGGATTATTTTGATTTTAGATATTCGTCCATGGCATCTGCAGCAGTTTTTCCGGCTCCCATTGCCAGGATTACCGTTGCAGCTCCAGTAACTATATCCCCGCCTGCATAAACACCGGGGATACTGGTCTCCATAGTTTCTTCATTTACAATTATTCCGCCCCATGAAGCTGTCTTAAGCTCTTCGGTTGTACTCTTAATCAAAGGATTTGGAGTTTGGCCAATTGCAACAATAACGGTTTCCATATCCATCATATGCTCAGAGCCTTTGATTTCTACAGGTCTTCGTCTTCCCGAATCATCAGGCGCGCCCAGCTCCATTGATATACATTCAATGCCTGTGACACTTCCTCTATCATTGCCTCTTATAGACACCGGGTTGTTAAGAAGCCGGAAAATTATCCCCTCTTCTTTCGCATGTTGAATCTCTTCTAATCTGGCAGGCAATTCTTCTTCTCCCCTTCTATATATAATATATACATTTTCAGCTCCAAGCCGTTTTGCGCTCCTGGCTGCATCCATAGCTACATTACCGCCTCCGATAACTGCAACATTTCTACCAATTTTTACAGGAGTGTCATACTCCGGGAATTTATATGCTTTCATTAAATTTATTCTGGTAAGAAATTCATTTGCACTATAAACCCCGTTGAGATTTTCTCCCGGAATTTTCATAAAGCGCGGCAAGCCCGCACCTGTTCCAATAAAAACGGCGTCGTGCTTATTCAACAGTTCTTTGATAGTAAGAATCTTTCCTATTACCATATTTAACATAATCTCAACACCAAATTTTTCAAGAATAGCTATTTCTTTTTTTACAATATCCTTGGGAAGCCTGAACTCAGGGATCCCATATGTCAGAACACCCCCGGGCTCATGAAATGCTTCATATACCGTAACATCATAACCTTTTCGGGCCATATCTCCTGCACATGTAAGACCAGCCGGACCCGCCCCTACCACGGCTATACTTTTTGCGGCTTTAATCTGCCCGGTCAGAGCATCTTCTTCCTGCTCAACTGTATGCTCCATATGCCAATCGGCGGCAAAGCGTTCAAGCCTCCCTATGCCAACTGATTCCCCTTTAATTGCCCTTACGCATAATTCTTCACACTGGGTTTCCTGAGGGCAAACCCTTCCGCAAACAGCAGGCAGGGAGTTGGTTCCCGCAATTATCTGATAAGCTTCTTCAAATTTTCCGTCTTTGATTTTCATAATAAACCCCGGAATATCAACTTTAACAGGACATCCCTTCATACAAGGTTTATGTTTGCAATTCAAACATCTTTTTGCTTCTAGAACCGCAAGTTCTTCTGTATAACCAAGAGCTACCTCCTGATAATTTTTATTACGTACTTCCGGGTCTTGCTCGGGCATGGGATATTTGTCTTTTCTCATGTCAACCATTCAGATATCCTCCCAATTTACAGGAATGCTCTTCCTCTTCTTTATACTGTAAACTTCTCACCATCGCTTCGTCAAAATCCACAAGATGACCGTCAAAATCAGGTCCATCCACACATGCGAACTTGGTTTCACCGCCTACTGTTACTCTGCAGCCCCCGCACATGCCTGTGCCGTCTACCATCACGGAATTCATGCTGACTATTGTTTTTATCCCGGCAGCCTTTGTAATCTGTGCAACAAATTTCATCATTATAAGAGGGCCTATTGCTATAACCACATCGTATGTCGTGTTTTCAAGATTTTTCTTAAGTATATCCGTAACAAATCCTTTAACGCCGTTTGAGCCGTCATCTGTAGTTATATATAAGTTTTCACTAATTTGTTCCATCTCATCTTCCAAGATAATAAGATCCTTATTTCTGAATCCTGCGATTATATCTACTTCTGCACCAAGCTTGTGAAGCTCCTTTGCCTGTGGATAAGCAATTGCAACACCTAATCCTCCGCCAATTACACAGGCTTTCTTGTATCCTTCAAGCTCACTTGCCCTGCCAAGCGGACCAACAAAATCCTTAATAGCATCCCCTGCTTCAAGGGTGCCGAGATGCATGGTTGTCTTTCCCACCAGCTGGAATATTATTTTTATAATTCCCTTTTCCCTGTCATAACCGGCAATGGTCAGAGGAATTCTCTCGCCGACTTCATCTATTCTCAGAATTATAAACTGCCCCGCTTTGGCTTTTGCCGCAATCATCGGGGCTTCTATGTCCATCATGTGAACACTTTCATTCAATACTCTCTTGGATACTATCTTAAACATTCAGTCATTTCTCCCCTTCAATCTTGATTTGTAATAATTTCGGGTCCGTTTTTTGTTATAGCCAGCGTATGTTCATATTGAGCTGATAATGAGCCGTCCGCCGTTCTTGCCGTCCAGCCGTCGCTGTCAATTGTACATTCGGGAGCCCCGGCGTTTATCATGGGTTCTATTGTAAAAACCATACCCTCCCTTATACGGGGTCCTTTGCCCTCTTTCCCAAAATGCGGAACAATAAGACCATCGTGTATTTCTCTTCCGATACCATGGCCTGTATACTCTCTGACTACACTGTACCCATTCGATTCGGCATGCCTCTGTATCGTGTTCCCTATGTCTCCAATTCTATTCCCGTGGACAGCCTTTTCGATACCCCTGTATAGACACTCTTTTGTAACTTTCATTAATTCAGCGGCTTCTTCCGATATATCGCCTACGGCATAGCACCAGCACGAATCTGCCATCCATCCGTTTAACGTAACTACAAAATCAACTTTGAGTATATCTCCGTCAGCAATAATTTCATTACCCGGAAAAGCATGGCATATTTCATCATTGAGGGAAGTGCAGGAAGCATATGGGTATCCCATATAGCCTATCTGGGTGGGAACCGCTTTATGCGAAACTATAAATTCTCTTACAAAATCATTAACATCTGATGTTAAGATACCCGGTTTAATTAAATCCCTAAGTGCAATATGACATGCGGAAACTATCTTACCTGCCTCGCGTATATTGTTTATCTGGTTTTCGCTTAATATGCTGATCATGTTATCTCCTGTATGCTATTAAAAATTGTATCATTTTAAATTACTGTATTCAATCGTGCAGTTTATAAATTGTTCAACAAATCCAAGTAATAACCGTCCTTTGCAACGGGAAGGCCGATTATCGCATTATCCTTGTTGGCGCCGTGGAAATCGCTGCCCCCGGTCATTATCAGATTATTTTCTTTGGCAAATTTAATATATTTTTCTGTATCCGCTGCGCTATGGTCAGAGTGTATTACTTCAATGCCTTTCAAACCAAGATTCATCAATTCTTCAACAGCTGTTTCAAACATTCCCTCTGAATCGAGGTAGACCGGATGTGCAAGAACCGGAATTCCTTTTTTGTCAAGAATCTCAGTTATCACGCTTTTCGGAGATGTCTTTTCCCTGGGAACATATATGTCTTCTCTTAAAAGAATTTTATTAAATGTTTCATTTATGTCTGCGGCATATCCCTTTTCAATAAGGCATTTCGCCAAATGAGGGCGTCCGGGAGTCCCTCCGTCTGCCTTCCTATACATTTCTTCCATTGTAATTTCATAGCCCGCTTTATTCAGTTTCTTTATAAGCATTCGGTTTCGTTTATGTCGTTTTTCAAGTATCCAGTCAAAATAACCTTTTATTTCTATGTAGTTATCTTCACTGAAATAACCCAGTATATGAGTTCCCTTCACCTTGTAATCAATTCCAAATTCAACACCGGGAATCACGTGCACGCCTTGATTTTTCCCGGCTGCGAGCCCCTCTGCTACTCCGTTTATTGTGTCATGGTCCGTAATTGCAATGGCTAAAAGACCTTTTTCAGCGGCCTCCTCAACTACTTGTCGGGGGGTCAGGCTACCGTCCGAGGCGGTTGTATGTATATGTAAATCAACCATCATTCACCTACTATTGTCAGATTATATGGAATCGTGCAGCCGCCGTCATTAAATTCGCATTTTCCATTCTCGTATTTTATCATGAAATCAAATTCATATTTCTTGTTTTTGTATTTAAACTTTCCATCAGCACCCGAATAAATATGAATTTCAAGTAATGTTGTTTGTTTTTCATCCACATAATTCTGTTCCGGACCATACACTATAATTGCTCCGGCAGGAACATATACAGGCATTGTATGGAGATTTGCCCTGACTTCAATCCAACCTGTTTTTTGAATCTTCCCGCCCGTCCAGAAATCATACCATATCCCCTCAGGAAGATAAATCTGCCTATGCCCGCCTTTATTTAGTAACGGAGCAATCATAAATGACTCCCCGAAATAATACTGATCATAAAGTCCATGGGTGTTCCTGTCGTCCTGATGCATTAAAGCCATGTGGCGGATAAAAGGCATTCCCGTTGACATGCTTTGGGCTTCTGTACTGAAAATATATGGCAGCAGTTTGTATCTGAGCCGGGCGTATTTTCTGAATATTTCCAAGGCTTCTTCTCCGAACGCCCAAGGTTCACGGGGATTATTGTTTCCTCCTCCATGGCAACGTGCATGTGATGAGAACAATCCGAACTGCGCCCACCTTATATATAGTTCTGCATCGGGAACTCCGATAAAACCACCTATGTCATGGCTCCAATAAGGCTGACCGGACATGCCCAGAGACAGTCCCGACCTCAACGCACCGGCAAGATTTTCAAAGGTGGACCTTGAGTCGCCGCTCCATGGAAGCGGGTATCTTTGTCCCCCGGCATAAGTAGAACGGGCCCAGACAATGCCTTCTCCGTGGATTTCCTCAACAGCTTCATACATCACTTTATTATATATCAGCGGAAACAGGTTGTGCATTTCTTTACCCTCGATATTTTTATATAAACCATCAACGGGAATTCCCTCTGCTATATCGGTTTTTACTGTCTTGACCCCTATCTTAAGTACGTCTTTTATTTGATTTACATACCACTCAACAGCATCATCATTGGAGAAATCAATCAATGCATACTGTTCTCCAAACCAATCAAACATATATGTCTTGCCTTTTTGCGTCTTTACGAAATAGTCGTTTCTGACGCCTTCGGAATAATTATCCAAGGATTCATGGACATATGGAAGCTGCCATATTGAAACTGTAAAGCCTGCCTCGGCAAGGCCGGCCATTAATTTTTTAGGGTTTGGGAATCTTTCATTTGAAAATTCAAGGTCGCATACCCAGTCTTTTTCAAACCAGAAAGTATCAAGATGCAGCACATCACATGGAATCTCCTTGTTTCTGAGGTCAGCTGCAATTCCTCTGACAATAGCTTCGTTTTCATAACTATTGCGGCTCATCCAAAGCCCATAGCTCCACCGGGGCAGTTCGGGTGCAAAACCGGTTATACAGCAATATCTGTATAAAATATCCTTTAGCGAGGGGCCGGCTATTAGAAAAATATCCATGAGGCTGTCTTCGACAAATATATTGGCGATGTCAAAATTATTAGAACCAATGTCAAAATCCATTAAAAATGCTGAATTAACGAATACTCCATATCCTTCAGTAGACATGTAAAACGGAACATTTTTATATGTACGGGCGCCCTCATTACCGGCGCAGTCCTGATGTATTGACTCAATATGCTGACCGCGGCGGTCTGTCCCAATAAATTTTTCACCAAGGCCGAAGATTTTTTCATTTAATTTCAATTTTGTAGTAAAAGAGCAGAATCCGTCAGATATTCCAAATGGGAAGAAGTCCTTTAGCGATGGAAATCCACCTGCTCCCGAACTATTCGGATGGGCTGAATCAATGCCCGGAAGCTCCGTCAGAATGTTCTCTTCTGAATCTTTTAGCAATATATGGACGGGCTGTTTTTGAATAACCAGCGACGCCTTTTTCAGCTTAATAGTAATATCAACTTCGGTTTCTACTATATCAGGATTGGATCCCACGGGGATATCAGGTGCCATCAGCGTATTATTCTCAAAGCTTCCCCGGGCTGAATATCTGATTCTGAAAGCATAATCACCGACTGCATCAATTCTTATCTTAAATCCATTTGTATTTCCATTATCAATAAATCTAGGGAAATTATATCCAAATGCTTTTTGCATTTTTGTGCCGAAGGCACTGCACTTCATATCAAGAATTACCGAAATGCCGTCTCTTTTCCATCCGGTTATTCCCCTTGGAAAAACAAATTCCGCATCATCTGCTTGCGCCATTCTCTGTGTATGATTTATCCATTGCCGCATATCCTGGCCTCCCGAGCTTATTATGTTCCTGATTAGGGCTTGCTGAACAATTCTAAAACGCCTTCTATACAGCAGTATTAATGCGTTTTTGAATACTACAAGTGCAAAGGTTTTACTCTATTTTGGTTAAAAACCTTACACTTGCATAGGCCTTGAAGCTAAAACTTGCCTTTGTTCAGCCGCCAATAAATAGGGCCATTGGTTGAAAACCATTTATTTAGGCATGTTTTCAGCCAATACGACTAACGCTGTTGCTGAATATTATAATTCCCGGATTATTCAGCAGCCCCTAATTACTAACATAATAACACTAAACATTTCCAGCTCCTACACAATAATAAATTTGCCTCGGGCATTTTTGAGAAAATTGTATAGATCAAATTTTATCCACAGATTTTATATGTTTTTGCACAGGTTTATGCACAAACAGACAGCTTGTTTTATGTATTATTCAGATTTTATCAACAGGTAATCAACAAAAAAAGAGGATTTTCCCACAGGTATTTCCTCATAATGGCACTAAATGGAGCTTTTTTACACACATATACCTAGGTTATGCAATAATTTCTATTTATTGCCTATTCTCAGCGATGGAACCGCATTTAGCGAAAAGTCATCTATTTCACCTTTAATGAGATGAAAATATGCAGCGGAGCCTATCATGGCTGCATTATCCGTACATAATGCCAGCGGAGGGAAGAAGATGCGAAAACCCCTCTTTGCACATTCTTTTGCCATTTCTTCGCGCAACCCGGAATTCGCTGCCACTCCCCCTGCCGCAACGATAGTTTTCAGCCCTGTTTCCATAGCCGCCTGAATGGTATTGTCCGTAAGCGTCCTTGCCACCGTATATTGAAATGACGCACATATATTTTCTATATCCGGTTCTATTCCTTTTTGCTTCAGATTATTGATTGTGTTAAGAACCGAAGTTTTTAAGCCGCTGAAACTGAAATCAAAAGGATTGTCTTTGAATTTTGTCCTTGGGAAGCGGTATTTCAAATGGTCTCCTGATTTAGCCGCAATATCGACTTTGGGTCCGCCGGGATATCCTAATCCCATCGCCCTTGCAACTTTGTCGAAGGCTTCTCCCGAAGCATCATCCCTGGTTCTCCCCATAACTTGAATGTCAGTATAGTCGTTTACAATTAAGATATGCGAATGACCTCCCGAAACCAACAGACACAGAAATGGCGGTTTCAATTCAGGATTGACAAGATAATTAGCTGCAATATGACCTTCAAGATGGTTTACCCCTATAAGCTGTATGTCCTTTGAAATAGCGATTCCCTTGGCTACGGAAATACCGGCCAGCAACGCGCCCACCAAACCAGGACCTTTTGTAACCGCAACGGCATCGATGCCGTCAAGAGAAATACCGGCTTCTGCCAATGCTCCGTCTATAACCGGAATCATATATTCCATGTGTTTTCTGGATGCTATTTCCGGAACAACCCCACCGTATATTTCAAATAATTCCGCCTGCGAAGATACTATATTGGCCAGAATCCGGCGACCGTCTTTTATAACGGCACATGCAGTTTCATCACAGCTGGTTTCAATGGCAAGGACTATCATTTTCTCTCCTAAAACAGTTTTTCAAAAAACCTTCCTATAAAAAGCTGGTCTGCAAGAACAAGCAAACCGACTGCGAATGCATAATATGCAAACCATTTCAAATTGCCCTTCATTACGATTCTGATGAATAGTTTGATGGCAAAATATCCGGAAATACCGGCTGCAGTCATGCCGATTAGTATGGACAGCCAGTCCACTGAATCCGTTCCGTTGGATATCATTTGGTATGTTTCAAGTATGAACCCGCCTAGAATTACAGGAATGGACATTAAAAATGCGAATGTTACAGCGAGTTCCCTTTTCATTTTCAAAGATAAATTTGCAGCAATGGTCATGCCGGAACGGGAAATTCCCGGAACTATGGCAATGGCCTGGGCGATACCAGAGATTAATGCATCATACCATTTTAATTCGTCAAGGTTCCTTTTACCGGTCTTCAACCTAGACGTTATTATCAGTACGCTTCCTGTTATAAGAAGACCTATCCCCACCGTAATGCCTGATGCGGTAACGCTGTCAAACAAATCATTCAGCAATAACCCAACCATAACAGCAGGAATCGTTGCAATCACCAACAAACCTGTCATTTTGCATAT
>JAUVJE010000218.1 GCA_030592355.1 Clostridia bacterium | reverse complement strand
GGCATATTTAAGAAATTATTTATGCCCTGGGCATATTTAAGACGCATTGAAAATACTTAATGATTATAAGTACTGAATCTTCTTTGCAATCCACTTTTGAATAAAGTGTGTTGTTGCACCCGTTATTTGTTGTAATTGATTTACAGATATTCCATAATACCTGCATTTTGATAATACTCTCATCTTTATCATTTCATCAAGTTTTAAAAAACCCTTTTCCAAAATAATCCCCTCTTTCATAAGGATCTCACGAAACTTAATTTCAGCCTCTTTATCGCTATATTTCTTTTTCTCAAATATTGAAATTAACCCAGTATCTTCATCGCTTCCGATATATTCAATAAAATTGGTATTTGTTCTTTCAAATATTATTTCAACGTCTTCAGATTTTACCAGTTTATATTCAAGATTACTTATTCCCAGACTCGACCATTTATATTGACTAACTAATTTTATAATACCCGCCTCTATAGGGTTTCTTAAAATATATCGGATAAGCTGAATTTGATGGCGAAGTCCCCATACACAAACATTGTAAAACGGACCTTGGAAAACATGCCCTGTACTTTCATATCTATTATTGAAATACTCTGCATACCTAGCTTGCACATCACGCATAAAAGCTGATATAAAACCTAAAACATCATAAATAAATAAGTGAAAATGATTATCCATTATGCAATATGCATAAATAATAATTTCATATTCTTTTTGATACTTTTTGATTAATGAAAGAAAAACGCATTTATCCAGTTCATCTCTGAAAATGATATCTTTATTGTTACCTCTATTATAAATATGGTACAGTCCAAGCGGACTGATTCTTCTAGTATCGCTCATGACAATAATTGTAACTTATTCTCAGGAAAATGCAATACTTAATTGACTTTTCCCTTAAATATGCCCAAGGCATAAATAATATCTTAAATATGCCCAAGGCATATTTAAGATATTATATGTTTTATTTTATCATATAGCCTCTCTGCCATGAATATGTTTCCATAGCCGGAAGGATGGATTCCGTCAAAGGACATAAAGCGTCGGTCATTTAATATATACGAGCTGTCTATGAGATGGATATTTTCGTCATTTCGAGCAAGTTCGGCCAGACACTTATCATACCCCTCTACAATACTTCCTATGTATTCATGATCTTCTCCGGGCAGGTTCTTTAACAGCGGATAAACCGTCAGAAGAATTATTGGTTTTCGGGGATGTTTGCGCCGGGTCTCAGACACGATATGAATTGCCCGTTTGCTGAATTCTTCAATTGAAAATTTAGCACGCATGTTTCCGCCAAGTTCGTAATAATAGAAATCCGCTTCCACATTGCTAAGATAATCACCGAAAGAATATTCTGTAAAACAGCTTCCTGGCATGCTTTTATTCATCACCTGTATGTCAAGTTTACGCGCCAGCAACTGCAGATGAGTCATAGCTGACATTGGTCCTGTTCCTGCGCCAAAAGATATGGACGAACCATAGGTAAGCATTGTTTTCGACGGCACTTCGGATTCCACCGGCGGCCTCACTTCCATTCCTTTTCCATCAACATGTGCAAAAACTGCTGTGAAACGTTTGAGGAACATTATTCTCCACACATTTTTTGAGAAGCGCCTGCCCTCAGGCAAGTCATTAAACTCCCACAACCGCGGATGCTTTTCAAGAGTAATGCATGTGATTTCATCTTTAGGCAGATATACTGTGGAATGATCAAAATCACCATTGCTTATGCGCACATAACCATCATTGTCCAACGCTCCAAGATAGACGTCTATAGTGTCGCTCTTAGCAACAAATCGAATTTCAATACTGCTGCCGTACCAACTGGTTACAGGACCTCTTGAACCGTCGGATGTTTCTACCCCGTCTATGGCATGGGCGCTGAACCGATTTAAAATTTTTCCTGAAATCCCGTCCTTTTCAATAATTTGTTCTACATTAAATAATTCTACATTGTTGTATATCATAAACTGCCTCCGCTTTTAAGCTTTCTCAACTTCTTAATTTCATCTCTGTAACGAGCCGCTGCTTCAAATTCAAGATGCGCCGCTGCTTTTTCCATAAGCATTTCCAACCGCTTGATTTCTGAACCGATATTTTTAATTTTTCTGACTCCGCCTGCTTTATATATTTCCTCACCGTCTGTGACAACAGCCTCAATAACACCCCTGACTTCCTTAACAATGCTCTTAGGAGTAATATTATTTGTTCTATTATATTCTATCTGAATTTTGCGGCGTCTCATGGTTTCATCTATTGCCTCTTTCATAGAACGGGTAATCCTGTCAGCGTACATAAGGACCCGCCCCTCGACATTACGGGCTGCGCGGCCTACCGTTTGAATAAGAGAACGGGCGCTTCGGAGAAAACCCTCCCTGTCTGCATCAAGTATTGCCACCAGCGCTACTTCCGGCAGATCAAGGCCCTCTCTAAGCAGGTTGATTCCAACCAGCACATCAAACTCGCCTAAACGCAAGTCCCGCAGAATTTCCATTCTTTCCAAAGTATCAATATCCGAATGCAGATATCTTACACGTATATCCAAGTCCTCCATGTATTCAGTGAGGTTCTCCGCCATGCGTTTGGTGAGTGTAGTCACCAGCACCCTGAAACCCTTGGAAACGGTAATTCTGATTTCACCCACCAAATCCTCGACCTGACCCTTAATAGGCCGGATTGAAATGTCCGGATCCACAAGACCTGTAGGACGTATTATCTGCTCAACGATCTGCGAAGACAATTCCTTTTCATAGTCAGCCGGCGTGGCGCAGACATAGATAACCTGATTCTGCCGCTCTATGAATTCCTCGAACATAAGAGGCCTGTTGTCATATGCCGAAGGCAACCTGAAACCATAGTCAATCAGACTCTTTTTACGTGCCTTGTCCCCTTTATACATGCCGCCGACCTGCGGCCGGGTGACATGGGATTCATCAATAAGCATGAGATAATCTTTTGGGAAATAATCGAGTAGCGTATAAGGAGGACTTCCCTCTTCTCTGCCCGATATATGCCTTGAATAATTTTCTATACCGGAGCACATGCCCACATTAGTCAGCATTTCTATGTCGTATCTGGTCCTCTGTTCCAGTCTTTGCGCTTCAACCAGCTTATTCTCGGCCCGCAGCTCCTTAAGCCTCCATTCCAACTCTTCGCTGATGCCGGAAACAGCTTTTATCATTTTGTCCTGAGTGGTTGCAAAGTGAGACGCAGGAAATATCGCCACATGGCTGCGAATGCCTTTTATCTCGCCGGTGACAATGTCGATTTCCATTATTCTCTCAATCTCGTCGCCAAAAAACTCAATCCTGTAACCCACCTTGTCGTAATTAGCCGGGATAACTTCAAGTACATCTCCTTTTGCCCTGAATGTGCCACGCTTAAAATCAATTTCGTTGCGGGTATATTGAATGTCCACCAGCGCGC
>JAUVJE010000125.1 GCA_030592355.1 Clostridia bacterium | reverse complement strand
TAATTAATTTTTATAACTCTTTCAGTCTGTGCAACACTTCATCCCGCATCTTCCTATACTTTTCCACTTTTTCTTTTTCAGCGGCAACTAATTTTTCAGGAGCCTTTGATACGAAGTTTGGATTGTTCAGTTTTCCTGACGCACGCTGCATTTCCTTTTCCAGCTTATCAGCCTCGCCTTTCAGCCTGGCTATTTCCTTATCTATATCTATCAAATCGGACAACGGCATGAATATCGCCGCGCCGTCAATGACTACCGAAACAGCCTTTGGCGGAATCCCTGATTCATCCTCCTGTACTGTTATTGATGATGCCCCTGCCAGCTTCACGAAGTATGCCTTAGCATTTTTCAGCACTGTCCTGTTATCTTCATCCTGTGCAGTAAAAATTATATTAGCCTTTCTTGAAGGAGGAACATTCATATTTGCACGGGCATTTCTGATTCCCCTGATGGCTTCCATAACGAAACTCATAGCCTTTTCCTCCGCTGAGTAATCCATATTTTCGTCATATTCCGGCCAGTCGGATATCATAATGCTCTCGCCTGAGCCAAACAGACTGAGATATATTTCCTCAGTGACAAACGGCATAAACGGATGCAGCAGTTTCATTGAGTCGCCAAGGACCTTATTCAGGATATACTGAGCCTCAGCCCTGCCTTCGCTTTCTTTATCATAAAGCCGCGGTTTTACCAGTTCAATGTACCAGTCGCAAAACTCTTCCCATATAAACTCATAAACTTTTTGAAGGCCAATCCCAAGTTCAAATTTTTCAATGTTATCGGTAACTTCTTTAATAGTTTCGTTTAGGCGGGAAAGTATCCATTTGTCTGCATCTGTAAATTTCTCTTCCGAAACCTTGGAGAAATCCGGCTCATCATCAAAATTCATCAATACAAATCGCGCTGCATTCCAAATTTTATTGGCAAAGTTTCTGCCCGCCTGCAGTTTTTGGTCGGAAAGCCTGAGGTCATTGCCCGTTGCATTTCCTATCATAACCGCATACCTGAGTGCATCAGTTCCATAATTTTCAATAACATCAAGCGGATCAATTCCATTTCCCAATGATTTGGACATCTTGCGGCCAATTTCATCCCTTATCAGCCCTGTAAACATCACAGTGTCAAAAGGTTTCTCATCCATGTGCTCCAGACCTGAGAAAATCATCCTGGCAACCCAGAAGAATATTATGTCATATGCTGTAACAAGCACGTTCGTAGGATAAAAATACTTAAGTTCGGGTGTTTCTTCGGGCCAGCCCAATGTTGAAAACGGCCACAGCGCTGAGCTGAACCAGGTATCAAGGGTATCCTCATCCTGTCTCAGGAAAGCACTTCCGCATTTTGAACACTTATCCGGTTTTTCTACGGCAACCATTGTTTCCCCGCAGTCGTCGCAGTAATATGCAGGTATGCGGTGGCCCCACCAGAGCTGTCGGGATATGCACCAGTCCTTTATGTTTTCCATCCAGTTAAGATATGTTTTTGTGAATCTGGCCGGTTTGAAATCAACCTCTCCGCTTTTAACCACATCAATCGCAGGTTTGGCAAGACCTTCCATCTTAACGAACCACTGCATTGAAATCAGGGGCTCTATAACAGTATCGCACCTATAGCAGGCGCCGACATTGTGCATATGTTTATCAGTCTTTTCTAAAAGTCCCAGCTCCTCAAGATCTTTCAGGATTGCTTTTCTCGCTTCATACCTATCCATGCCTGCGTACTTGCCCGCTTTTTCGCTCATTGTGGCATCGTTATTAATAACAGTAATAATTTCCAAATCATGCCTTGCCCCTATTTCGAAGTCATTGGGATCATGGGCAGGCGTTACCTTGACCATACCTGTGCCGAATTCCATCTCAACATGCGAATCAGCAACAACAGGTATCTCTCTGTCCATCAGAGGTAATATAACAGTCTTGCCGACCAGGTCAGCATATCTTTCATCATCAGGATGAACAGCGATACCGGTATCTCCCAGCATCGTCTCAGGTCTGGTAGTTGCAACTGTTATATATCCGCTTCCATCAGCTTTAGGATATTTTATATGCCATAGTCTGCCTTCCTTTTCACTGTATTCAACTTCTGCATTGGATATTGATGTGTTGCAGCTGGGGCACCAGTTTATAATTCTCTCTCCTTTATATATCAATCCTTTTTCGTAGAGTTTTATAAACACCACTGTAACCGCTTTGGAAAGTCCTTCGTCCATGGTGAACCTTTGCCGGTCCCAGTCGCATGAACTACCTAGCTTTTTAAGTTGCTCAACAATCCTTGAGCCGAATTTCTCATTCCACTCCCATGCTCTTTTAAGAAAACCTTCTCTGCCGATATCAGCCTTTGTCAGACCTTCTTTCTTCATGGCTTCAACAATCTTGGCTTCTGTGGCAATACTTGCATGGTCTGTGCCGGGAAGCCACAGCGTGCTGTATCCCTGCATCCTTTTGGTCCTGATAATTACATCCTGAAGGGTATTATTCAGCGCATGCCCCATGTGAAGTTGCCCGGTGATGTTCGGCGGGGGTATCACTATTGTAAAAGGTTCTTTATTCTCGTCAACCACCGCATGGAAATATTTCTTTTCCATCCATTTGGCATATATAGCCTCTTCAATCTCATGCGGTTCATATGTTTTCCCAAGTAATTTCATTTCCTTCTCCTATTTGAATACATAAAGTATGATCAGTATACCCGGCAGAAATATTATACCGCCTATAACTTTAACCTTTGCTATTGCCTTTTGCATTTTAAGCCGGGCAATTGTCTCCTCATCAGTTTGAAGGTTTATTTTCTGTTTATCCGCTACATTATAGGTCTTTACAATATATTTAGCGGCAAAAACAATAACCGCACCTGCAATCGTCAGCAATACTCCCAGTACTTTTATAAAAATATCCATTTCACTCCTCCTCTTAGCAAGTTATCCAATGACGTTCCTCACTTCGTTGCGGCACGTTTTTTATTGGTGTGCCAACGATAATGTTTACTCGTTGTTAAACCGATGCGTAAAATTATCGTTCAGGGCACGATGGCGTTCCTCACTTCGTTGCGGTACGCCATTTAAAAAGCTTTTTCATCCATTGGACGAAAAAGCTTTCGCGGTACCACCAAATTTAATCTCCGCATTTGTGCGGAAACACTCAAAGCTTTAACGCGGCCTGCGCCGAAAACTACTTGAATTTCATCCCCGGAACTCATGGGCGACCTTCCCCTGCATTGCACCTGGAAGCATCCCACCGCCGCTTCCTCTCTTTTAGGTTCCTGCCGGGTACTCCTCCCAGTCATCGTTGTTAATATAATTATACGTATTAAATCCTCTTTGTCAATCATCTGACAGGTTGGTTTTTCATCATCATCTGGTTTTTTAATACATTATATGGGGTAAACTCCATCCCCAGGCTCTCAGCTACGGCACGATTGGTCAGCCTGCCGCCATAGGTGTTTAACCCCTTCATAAGCGGTTTATTTCTTTCTAACGCTTCCATGCCCATATCCGCCAATTGAAGTATATACGGCAGCGTAGAGCCTTCCAGAGCCTTCGTTGATGTCCTTGGAACCGCCCCCGGCATATTAGCGACGGAATAATGCACGACTCCGTGTTTTATATAACTGGGATTCTCGTGGGTTGTCACCCTATCAATCGTTTCGATTGAGCCGCCCTGGTCAATGGCAACATCCACAATAACAGCCCCGGTCTTCATTGTCTTAACCATATCCTCGCTCACCAGCTTCGGAGCCTTCGCCCCCGGAACAAGAACCGCCCCTATGAGAAGGTCTGCTCCATGCACCTGATGCATCAATTCATATTTATTGGAGAAAAGCGTATTTACCCTACCTGAATAATAACTGTCGATCCAATCAAGTTTTTCGGGACTGATATCCATGACGGTTACCTTGGCTCCAAGACCCACGGCAATCCTCGCCGCTGCCGAACCGACAGTACCACCTCCGATTATTACAACCTTCGCAGGTTCTACCCCCGGACTACCACCGAGAAGTATTCCGCGTCCGCCGTTATATTTCAAAAGAAGCTCCGCGCCTACCTGCACAGAAAGTCTTCCGGCTATACGGCTCATTGGTTTTAAAAGCGGAAGCGACCCATCATCAAGCTGGACTGTTTCATAAGCGATTCCTATAACCTTTCTATCAAGCAAAGCTCCTGTGAGTCCTGCTGATGAAGCTAGGTGCAGATATGTAAACAATATCTGGTTGCTCTTCAGCATTTCATATTCAGACTGCTGGGGTTCCTTTACCTTGACAATCATGTCAGCCTTGTCAAAAACCTCTCCGGCAGTTTCAGCAATTTTAGCACCGGCTTCAATATATTCTTCATCATTAAATCCGCTTCCTGTTCCTGCCTCATGCTGAACGATTACCTTATGATTCCTATGAGTCAACGATGAAACCCCTGCCGGTGTCATAGCTACCCTGTTCTCATTTGTTTTAATTTCCGCAGGTATTCCTACTATCATGGATTTACCTCCCGTTATTAGAGTATTACATATCCCAATCCATTATATACCCGTCAGAGCCTAAGGTAAATTACCATAATGCAAAAGCTCCCTTATAGGAACTTTTTATTTCTTTTAAACATTTTAAAAATAAAATTATGTCTCTTTTACAATGGAGCGGGTTCTTTTCCAACGCATTTTAACCAACTTAGAAACAAGGGTTCGGGGTATTATTTGCCCAAGGCCTTTAATAAATCTGTTAAAGACACCCGGTATAACAACCGCTTTACCCTTTAACGTATCATTTATTGTCTTGTGGACCACATATCCAATATTTTTTGTAGATATTCTTCCCCAAAATCCCTGGGATTCAATTGATTTTATTACACTCTTCTTTGTACGAAGCCCCGCGGGGCACAGTGCCGTAACCTTTCCTCCCGAACCCTTGATCTCCTCTCGAAGTGCCAACGAAAAATCCAGAAGAAATCTTTTTGACGCAGCATATATGGCTTTCAGAGGCATCGGATAGTAACCTGCAAGGCTGCACACATTAACAATAATAAATTCTCTGCCTTTGTCTCTTTTTAGCAGCACCGCATGGGTAAGTTCAACCGTAGCCATTATGTTAACCGAAATCATTATACGGATTTTTTCTATTTTCCGTTCCTCAAAAGCACCTTCACAATCAATACCCGCCACGTTTACAAGACCTGTGAAAACCATGCTATTGCTTTTTATATAATCGTAGAAATCATTTCTTGCTTTTTCATCAGACAGGTTGCATTCATGGCTGATAACATCCACTCCGTAAACATCCATGCATGTCTTAGCCACTCCATTCAGTTTCTTTTTATCTATATCTGTAAGAAAAAGGTTCCATCCCCTCTCCGCGCATTCCATAACAAAAGCTTTTCCCAAGCCCCCGCCCGCCCCTGTAATCATGACATATGATTTTAGCATATCGTTCCTCCTGTTTAATTCATGATAACACTATGCTGCATCTAAGTCAATCATTTGATTTAATCAATTGATTGACTTTATATTTTAGCCATGGTATATTGTAATTAAAATAAAATGGAGGTCTTTTTTAACTTGAATATAAAAACAATTGTTATAACAGGCGCAACATCCGGAATGGGGTTCGCTGCCGCAAAAGTCCTTGCCAGCGTAGGTCATAATGTCATTGGCATCGGAAGAGACCAGATAAGGTGTCAGCAAGCTGCCGAAAAAATAAAAGAGGAGAATCCGGATGCCAATATCAGATATCTTGTATATGATTTGTCATCAATGGAGAATATTAGAAAAATTGCCGATGATATTAAAAAACTCACCATTGAAAACAATTATGAAGCGATTGACGTGCTAATAAACAATGCAGCTACCGTAACAAGTTGGTTCACCCAGACCAACGAAGGTATCGAAATGCAATTTGCCGTCAACCACCTTGCTCCTTTTCTCCTTTCTCATCTTCTGCTCCCTTTGCTTGAAAAATCAACAGACAGCCGAATTATTACGGTCAGTTCCCGCTCACACCGCAATATGCGTATGAACTGGAAGGATTTGATGTTTAAAAAGAGATACGGCGTCCTGCAGGCATATAAACAGTCTAAACTTGCAAATGTATTATTTACACGGGAATTTAACAGACGCAGTAAAAAGGCAAGGGCCTTTTCAGTTGATCCCGGACTGGTTAAAACTGAAATAGGCATGAAAAATACTTCGGGTATTGTTAATGTCTTTTGGAAAAACAGAATGCAAAAAGGCCAGACTCCCCTGGCAGGTGCAGAAACTATAATTTATCTGGCTCAAACAGAATTTCTCCCTGAAACTGAAGAGTCTAATTTTAAATTTCTTAGGCCCCTCCCCACCAGCAGGTATTCATATAACATTGAGCACGGAAGCCGTTTATGGGCGGTATCTGAAAAATTCTGCGGCATATCATCCGCTGATTTCGGACTTAAGGAGGTGCCAGTCAATGACTAATGTTATTAGGGATAAAATCATAGAAGCTACAATAGCATGCATCAATGAATTCGGTATTGAAAAAACTACCATACGGAAAATTGCAGACAAAGCCGGAGTCAACAGCTCTGCAATCAGCTACTACTTCAAAGGCAAAGAGTCACTTATCAATATCGCTCTTGAGGTAACACTCGCCAATGCTTTTGACTGGAGCGAATTCTCCAGCCTTTCCGATTTGCCTGCAGTAGAAAAGATTAAGCAAATTTGTCTCTATCTTATGGAAGGCGGTTTAAGATACAAGGGAATCGCCAGGGCTCATTATTATGAAACTTTCATGAATGAGAATTATGATACGCCTGCAGTAAGGAAACTCAACGAGTTTCTCGATACCCTCTATAACGATGTAAAGGGTGATTTCCCTCATCTTACCAACAATCAATTAAAGGCTGCCCTTACCCAGATTGCCTATTCCACACTGGTATCCGCAAGTTTTATGCCCGGCTTTTTCTCGTCTTTCAACGGGGTGGACTTAAGTAATGAAAAATACCGGAAATCCTATGTATCTGCATTGGTGGATGGACTGTTGCTGAATAAATGAAACATTGTATTTTATATATTGCTAAATATCATGATTTTGTTATATAATTTTATGCACGGCAACGGGGTGTGGCTCAGCTAGGTAGAGCGCTTGGTTCGGGACTAAGAGGCCGCTGGTTCGAATCCAGTCACTCCGACCATAAAAAGGGGATGTTCATGCGAACATCCCCTTTTTATGGTCGGAGTTTGCTTCAGTCTTTTAATGCTGAATATTACTGTTCAATTCATCTATCCTCTTTCTAATCACCCTGTCAAACCCCGGATTTTACAATAATGCCCATAGAATTTTTTATTATTAAATTTTAAAAACTAGTAATATGCTCAACAGTAAT
>JAUVJE010000079.1 GCA_030592355.1 Clostridia bacterium | reverse complement strand
TCGACAGATATAAAAAGTCCCTTTTTCATATTCACTCCAATACGGGTATTTTATTGTTTTCCACCCCTAATACATTACCACCCGCTTCCGTTATAATCTTAATGTATTCTACAATACAACCGTCTATATTTTCTCCCGGGCAAATCAATGGTGTACCTGGCGGATAAGATACTATTATTGTACCACAAATACGTCCTTCGGCCATATCCACAGGTACTGTTTTGTGTTTCATATAGTAGGCCTGTGACTGTTCTAATAATTTTTCGGGAATACCGGGAATCTCGGGTGATTCGATTATCTTATCCGGTATTTCAATTTTATACAAAGCTTTTACCAGCTTCTTAAAATCACCTCTTCGATTTGACGGGGTGGCGATACAAATTATATGATAAAAATCCGCCGCTTCTATGTCTATTTTATATTTATCATGCAGTATGGCTGCAGTTTTAAATCCATTTCCCGGTGTTTGAATTACAATCCGCGTAAAATCATCGGTCTCCAATATTTTATAATTAGTTTTTGACTCAAGCTTATGTTTTAGTTGTAATATATTTTCTTTTAATCTGCTGTAAAATCTTTTACCATTTAAACTGTAATAGGAAGCCGCTTTCTCCATAGATGCAATCAAAGGATATGACGGACTTGTCGTACCCAGCATATTTACAGCTTCCCGTATTTTATCAATATCAATAATATCCGAACAAATATGAAATACCGCGCCTTGATTATAAACCGGCAGTGTTTTGTGCATGCTGTGGCACACCATATCTGCCCCATGACCTATGCCGCTCAGATGCGCAAGACCGGCAAATTCAAAATGTGCTCCATGTGCTTCGTCAACTGCCAAAAACATACCTTTTTCATGAACTATATGTGCTATCTTGGCAATGTCTGCCGTTTTCCCATAATAATTTGGGGATGTTAAGAGAACTCCACAGGCATCGGGATTTTTTTCAACGTATTTTTTCACATCACCGGCTGTAACGGGAACCGGAATACCGTTCTCATTTCCCGATGGGATATATGCTGTTTCTACATCAAAAAGAATTGTTCCGTTGACAGCGCTTATATGGCAATCCCTGGACAGTAGGATTTTACGCCCCGTTAATGAAGCATATCTGATAATTGCATGAATACCTGACGTTGAACCGTTGGTGAGATAAAAGGCTGCATAGGATCCATATTCCCCGGCAATCTTTTTTAAGGATTTTTTGATTATCCCCTCTGGTTTTTTAATGTTGTCCGCACCCGGAATTTCTGTAATATCCATTTTGAATGTTCCTGTTTTTATATAATGCGAAAAAAACCGCCCGTATTTATGGCCCGGCATATGAAAACTCACAGGTTTTCTTTGTATGTTTTTATTTAGAAATTCATTTATAGGTTCACTCTGATTTGTTTTTCTCATATATCAACCTGAGTCCTTCAAGCGTGAGCAACCCATTCACATCATCTATTTCCTTTGTTTCTTCAGTTATAAGACGTGCAAGACCGCCGGTGGCAACCACTTTTACATTCTCTCTTTTGTCCCCGCCGTCAGCAATTTCATCCTTTATTCTGTTTACAAGGTAATCTATTTTACCGACATTCCCGTAAACCAGGCCCGACTGCATGCTTTCAACGGTATTGGTACCAAGAACATGTTTAGGTTTTACAATCTGAATTCTTGGAAGCTTTGCTGTCCTCTGAGTGAGGGCATCTGCTGAAACCTGTATTCCGGGACATATAACAACACCCAGAAATTCGCCTTTTCCATTTACAGCGCTTAACTTGGTCGCAGTTCCGAAATCAACTATGATAACGGGTCCTTTATACATGTCATAGGCTGCCACAGCCCCAACAATGAGGTCTGCTCCCAATTCCCTGGGATTATCTATTTTAATGTTAAGCCCTGTTTTAATGCCCGGTTCAACGAGTATTGGCTTGGAATTATAAAATTTTCTGATTGCATGCCTTAATGAATACATGACATTCGGAGCCACACTGGATATTATAATATCCTTTACCTGCTCCATTAAAAACCCGGTGTTTTGAAACATGGTGAGAAAAAATACACCGAATTCATCGCTTGTTCTTTCTTTATTTGTTGCAAGCCGCCAAACATGAAGAAGTTTTTTCCCTTCATACAATCCGATTACAATATTGGTATTACCTACATCAATTGCAAGAAGCATCGTATCCCTACACTTTCAAACTTTTGATTTCCTCTATTTCCAGGCGGATTTCTTTTTCAACCCTCCTGATATCCCTCTTAATGTCATCTATGGTTTCGATAAAGGGTTTTCTTGATTTTTGATTCCTTTTAAAATTATAGCTCTTTTTCTTGTAATTTTTGGTCTTATAGTAATTTTTGTTGCTCTTGTAATTATTGCTTTTTTCGCTTTTATTAACCTCTTTTTTTCTGTCGCCCGGATTTTGACCGGATTTTTGATATCTTTCGTTAGTGTTTTTATTGCCGCTATTGGCATTGCTTTTATTATAGTCGCTTTTTCTGTTTGAACTATTGCTTCTATTAGTGTTTTTATGATAAGTTTTGTTGTTTTCCTGTGTCATTTCTGCTCCTTTCAAGTGTATCCCATTATACCCCTTATGGATATTTCTCCTGAATTATATTCGGTTTTTACACCGTTCTCATCGGTAATAATAAGCCTGCCCCTGTCATCTATTCCCTCTGCAAAAACATTTGCTATTACACCGTTTTTGATAATTTTTATAGCTTTACCATCTGTAACAGAATACTTTTTCCATCTATTAACAATCTCTTTGATATTGCCTTCCTTAACAAGGCCATATACCTCCTGCATATTATAACACAATGAAGATATGATTTCTGCCCTTAGGCACCTGCGTCCCGCTTCAAGCAACACCGAAGTGGCTATTTCAGCCACTTCATCCGAAAAATCATTTAGTGTCTGCTTAATGTTAATTCCAATTCCCACTACTATATATTCTATAGCGCCTGTCTCACAGCTCATCTCAGAAAGTATGCCGCAGATTTTCTTTTTACCCGCTATTATATCGTTTGGCCACTTGATGCCCGTCTCTAATTCGCAAACTTCTTCAATGGTTTTACACACGGCGCTTGCAGCAGCCACTGTTATTATTAGAGCACTCTCAGGATCTAGGTCGGGTTTCAGTATGAAAGAACACCATATTCCCTTTTTATTGGCTGATTCAAAGGATCTTCCTAATCTTCCCCTGCCGGATTCCTGGTTTTCCGCAACAACAAACATAAAACTATTTTCAGTTTCCACCGCGATTTTTTTTGCAAGATTATTTGTTGAATCAATTGATTTTTTAAATACAAAAGGTATGTCTTCACCAATTGTCTTTCTCAATTCATATTCATTCAGCACATCGGATTGAGTCAGATTATATCCTTTGCCCCCTGAACTTTTTATAGAATAACCTTCAGCGGATAGTGCTTTGATATGTTTCCAAACAGCGGTGCGTGATACCCCGAGACGGCGGCTCAGCTCCTGTCCGGAAACAGCACTTCCCATATTTTTATATAATATATCAAGGATTTTATTTTTCATTTTCAGGGTTCCTGATAATGTACTTTTTACCCTCACTGCCAAAAATAGTAAATTCGTCGGATTGCCATTCGATTGAGGCCTTCCAATTACGCTGCAATACATCAAGATAACCATAAATAGCTTTATCGTAGAAATTCTCATCCCTGTCTTCAAATTCAGCCTTCATTTTCAGGATATACAACTCCTCGGAATCATCATACAAAACCGGGACGTCCCTCGACTTATCGAGTATTCCTATATACTCATCGCTAACGGTGAAGGTTAGGAGATAGCAGGGTTTTCTGTATGTCCCGAAGATATAGTTCTCGGCGTGCACCACTGATTCATTGAACCATTCTCTGTTGCCCGTATCCAGATATATCTCTTCTGCTACAAGTAATTTACCATTTGGAATATCTAGCTTAAGGCAGGAAAGTCTACTGTCGCTGTATTTGGATATATCGTCCTTTGGCGACAACAGTGCTCTGATGGCTCTTATGGGATGCTCTCTTTCTGCCAGCACTTCATCTCCGTATATAGAAAGCTTAAGCCCGCATTCCTTTACCTCTTCAGCGTCGTTTTTGTTAATATAAAAATAAGCTATCATTTTGTACTCCGGTCATTTATTTATTATTGCATCAGTAATTTTTGCAGCTTCTTTCATCTGCCTTACATCATGTACTCTGATTATATCAGCGCCGTTTATTATTGAAGCAGCTGCTACAGAAGCTATAATTTCAGAGCTTTCTTCAATGCTTTTTCCCATAACGTTTTTATAAAGACTCTTACCCGAGGGACCAACCATTAGAGGAACTCCCAGTGATTTGATTTCTTTCAACTTTCTGATAATCTCAAGGTTTTGCTCCATTGTCTTTCCGAAACCCAGTCCCGGATCCGCCACAATACGATTGATGCCGATTCCCGCTCCCTGGCATACCTCAATGCTTTTTCTCAACATAAACATTATCTTTCCCATGACATCGTCCCCCATGCTGTGCATTGTGTTATGTATGAGTATGATTCCGGCTTTGTACGCTGCCACAACCTTCGCCAGGTCAGGGTCTTTGCGCACCGCCCAGATATCATTGATAATGTCTGCACCTGAAGATAGCATTTTCTTCGCAGCTTCCGCCCTTGATACATCAACGCATATGGGTGTGTTGTATTTCATTCTGATTTTCTCGATTATATCCGTAGAACATGATACTAAGAAATTTTTCTCAAAATCAGGTGAGCATGTAATGCCAATTATGTCGGCACCCTCGCTGATTATTTCTTCAGCTTGTGCAAAAGTTTTGCCTTCGTCACTATCAGGAAAAATTTCAAGCACTCCCATTACTATTGTTTTTCTGCCTATGGGTATTCTTTTGTCCCTGCAAATAAAACTCGAACGGCCCATATTGTCTACCCTCAGAAGAAAATCGAGTGCGTCTGCAATTTCCCTTGTGCTTTTTGTCCTGAGCCTGAGTCGTGCAGACAGCCTTATCAATGTACTTCTCGAACCTGCAATTATGATATCGCTTTTATTTACGCTTCCGTCATAAATTCCCCTGTTGTAAGCAGCATTACCACCCATCTCAAGTGTATCGTTTTTAATAATAATTGCATCCATTGCCGTAACATTATCAAATTTAATGGTCATGAAATCAGAGTTGTTGGCAAGCCAATCTACTTTTCCTTCTTCCGCTCCAATGGCCGTTATATGAGTTGCCGCTTCTTTGAGGTTGTTTATAACTAAAATTCTGGCATTTCCCTTCATTAGCTACCTCCGAATATTTTTCTGTACAGATTATATATATCGTCTTCTTCAACAAGTCTTGGATTTAATTTAACACTTCCCTGTCCCATTGCAAGCGTTGCAAACATTTTGCATTCTTCATCACTTAACACCGGTATCTTATCATTGCCAAATCCAAAATAATCTTCAACTTCATCAAAACCGGAAAAACCCAGTAAATTCAAAACTTTTTTAGTTTTTTCAGGCACCGACGCTTCATTAAATTTCATATACTCAGCCATAATCATTGCATTTGCCCTACCGTGGCTGAACTTTCTAAAGTATGTGAGGGAATATCCCATCGCATGAATTAAAGTAGTCCCTGTATGGCTGATGGTAATACCGCCGAGACATGAAGCATACATCAGCTTTTCCCTGGTTGTTTTAGTTATTTCATTATCCTTAAGGTTTTCCATGCATTGTGCGAAAGCTTCTATTCCTTCAATAGCAATTACGTCATTAAACAGGGTGCTCCTTTTTGAATAATAGCTTTCCAATAAATGCGAAAATGCGTCAAAAGCCGTATCAATCGTTATGCCGTTGGGAAGACTATAAGTATACCGTGGATCTGCAAATGCGACCTTAGGAAAACTCCATGGGCTCGCAAAACTTTTTTTAGTTTTCATAGATGGAATGGTAAGTACAGAATATTGAGTGACTTCGCTTCCGGTTCCAGAAGTAGTCGGAACTGCAATTATAGGAAGAGAAGGCTTTTCCAATTTTTTCAATATAAGGTCAATGGATTCAATATCATTGGTATAAAGCGCCGCTATGGCCTTAGCTGCGTCAAGGGGAGAACCTCCCCCGACAGCGATAATAAAATCAACGTTGTTTTCTTTTGCAAACTTAGTTCCTTCGGCTACAATGGCAAGGTTGGGATTACTCACAATCTTATCAAAAAGAACATATTCAATTCCAGATGCAAAAAGCACATCACTTATATCATCAAAAGCCCCGCTCAACCGGGCGCTGTTCCTGCCGGTTACAATCAGTGCTTTTTTACCGAGTTTAAATTTTTCGCTGTTCTTTTTTATAACACCGTTGCCAAACATAAGATTGACCGGCATATTAAATTCAAATATCATTTATTCCCTGCTTACAAATAATTTATCCATCACCTACTGCATGTGGTACAAGCCCTTGTAGATTATATAGCACACAGTCTCGGTTATTATTCCCCTGCCGTCACCCCTGGGGATCAAAAGGTGATGATCTTTATCAATTAGTTCATTATTTTTAATTTCACGTCCCGCTGAAAGATCCGAAAGACCTTCGTTGTGTTCGTTTCCGATGGCCCTGGCTATTCCGCTTCTAAGAATTACTTCCCCTGTGTCAGAAGCCAGCACCCTGATGCCCGGATCCACCTTAACTACCTGCCAAACGGTTCCGTCTGACAAATTTAATACAGTGGTGTCCATAAAGTCGATTCGCTTCTTGGAATCATCCACATCGTTCTGCAGGGCTCCTGTCTGTACTTCGAGATTGTTTATCCTTGCCAGTGTGTTGCCGTCGGCAACAACACCGCTTGTTGCCCCTCCTGCTGATATTTGATTTATCCTTGCATTTAATTCATTGAATTTGGAATCAACATAATCCACGCTTGCAAGGACAATACCTGAGCCGGTTGCGCTTCTGGCATAGCCGGTCAGCAGTATCACAATGGCAAATACAACCGTCAATACCGTATTGGTTTTTAATTTCATCTTTAGTTCCTCCCGGTTACTATCTTATGTATTCTATTTTTAACTTTTTTAAAAAGTTCGCTTCTGTTGCATTTATTATATATTCCGGTTTTACGGTGGTCAATCATTATACTTAAAGTAAATAATTGCTGATCTTTGTTACCTTTCCGTTTTTAAAATACACTCTTGGTATCCTCATGCCGATTCTGCAGACAATTTCATAATTGATGGTGCCGTTTGCCTGTGCTATGTCTCCCGCTGTTATTTCACCATCAAACATTATGGCGTCATCCCCTGCCTTAACCTCATCGCTTAGTTCTGATATATCAGCCATACACATATCCATACATATATTACCTATGACAGGCACCTTTTTCCCGCTGATTATCACCTGTGTTTTTCCAGAGAGTATCCTGGAATAACCATCTGCATAACCGCATGCGATTGTGGCTATTTTAGTTTTTCCGGATGTGAAATATTTATTGCCATAGCTTACAGGTATTCCGTCTTCTATTGTTTTAACTTTAATAATTTTCGCTTTGAATGTCATTGCCGGTTTAAGCTTCAAATCTGCGGATTGTCCTGAATATTCAGAGGGATAGAGCCCATACAGCAATAACCCCGTTCTCACCATGTCCATCGCCTTACCCGCATGCAAAAGAGTTCCGCCGCTGTTATTTGCATGGCATATCCCGGGATCAAAGCCCCGGCGCTTAATTTTTTCTATTATCTCTATAAAACGTTCATACTGAATTTCGGTATAGGTTGTATCCTCTTCACCGGCAGTTGAAAAATGAGTGAAGGTCCCGCATATGTCCAGTCCATTCATCAGATAGGCGTCAAAGATTGCCTTTTCCTCAGTATAGTGAAAACCAATTCTATTCATCCCGGTGTCAATTTTCAGATGAACGTTAATTTTTTTTCCCTTGTCCTTTGCCTCATCTGAAAGCCGGCCGGCTGCTTCACTATCAAAAACCGATACAGTTATATCGTTTCTTATAATTTCCCTGAGCCTGCCTACTTCGGTATAGCCAAGAACCAGTATGGGAGTGGCGATTTTCTGTTTGCGAAGCTGAATTGCTTCATCAAGAGTCGCAACCGACAGCATATCTATGTTGTTTTCACCAAGGACTTTTGCGGTCATCACAGCACCGTGGCCATATCCGTCAGCTTTTATAACCCCGTTTATTTTCACTTCGGACCCCAGATGCTTTCTGATTTCACTTAAATTATTAACAATGTTATCAAGATTTATCTCGACCCATGCCCTTCCCGGCATATTTTCCATTTTATACTCCTGCTATATTTTTTATGACCCATGGGATTTCGTTTATAATATCCCCGGCCTTCATGCTGTATTCGCCATATTTTATTGATGCTCTGTCCCCTGCCGCCCCATGGATATAAGCCGCTGTTGCAGCCGCTTCTGCAATATCATCTATAATTGCGGTGCAAGACGCTATAACCCCGCACAATACATCACCGCTGCCCGCCGTTGCCATCCCCGGGTTACCCGTAGTATTGATGTAAACGATTGAACCGTTGGTGACTATAGTCCTGTGTCCCTTTAATAATACTATCACACTATGCTCCCGTGCAAACTCAACCGCAGTGGTTATTCTGCTTTCCTGAATACTATTTATCGTTTTACCGGTCATTCTGGACATCTCACCCGGATGTGGGGTAACAATTATTTTTGACTTTGCGTTTTCCAGTTGTTTCGCATTATTCGAAATATCGTTCAATGTTTGGGCGTCGGCAATAACCGGGATGCCGGCTATTTTCGTCAATTCATAGAAAATCACATGAGAGTCAGATTCAGGAGAAAGCCCGGGACCTATTACCACCGCCGTTTTGGTTCTGGCTGCTTTCATTATATCCTTGATTCCCTCTGAAGATATATAATGCTTGCCTCCATCTTCCACAGGGACCGAAATAGCTTCTCTTACAAGAGAGTCGTATTCAAAAATCTTGTTTTTTGGAACTGCGCAATACACAAGCCCGCTTCCACTTCTCAGACATGATTCGGCACAAAGGCCGGTGGCTCCCGTCATCCCCGGGCTTCCGGTTATTAACAGCACCCTGCCGTAATTGCCTTTTGAACTAATTTTTTCTCTTGGTTTTATTTTTTCTCTTATAAACGTTGAATCTACCGCTATGTATTCCAGCTTTTCTTTTTTATAAGCTTCGTCAGGTATTCCTATATCATTTACTATAACTTTCCCTGCATATGTGCATCCCGGCTGACTTATCAGCAACGTCTTGGCCTTACCGAAAGTAACGGTTTTGTCTGCCTTGACGGCAAAATCATATGGTATTCCTTCATCCGAATAGAGACCCGAGGGAATATCTACCGATATTACATACTTAGCCTGGTTGTTCATCAGCAATATAAACTTTTTATAAAGCCCTTCAATTTTTCTATGGAGACCTATGCCAAATAGAGCATCAATAACAATATCAAATTCAAAGATATTTGCCGGCACCGTCGCTTCTATAACCGTAATACCATTTTCAATTGCCTTATTGGCGTAAAATGCCGCATCACCTCTGAGTTCATCAGGAGAGCAACCGGTGAAAACTGTAGTCTCTATTCCATTCTCACGAAGCATTATTGCTGTCGCCCATCCATCTCCGCCATTATTACCGGGTCCGCAGAAAACTGCAACCGTGAACATGAATTTACTTCCTGCAATACTCATAACTTCATTAACAACGGCTAAAGCAGCTCTATGCATGAGTTTTTCCCCGGGAATTCCCAGTTGCTCAATGGTGTATTTGTCAGCTTTTTGCATCTCTAAAATTGATACTAATTTCATAGTAGAATTATATCACACACCTGCCGGGTTAATTTTTCTCCACCATCTAACAATGTTTAAAAGGAACCACTGAGTATGGATTTTATCCAATCGGTGGTTTTCTTAAATTTATTGTCAGATTTACATCTTTTTGTTCCGTTTTCTGCTTGCCTGTGTATCTTCATACACGACGTTCGCATAAAACTTCTCAAGCCTCTTCTGGTGAAAAATTACCACCGTCGGATAATACT
>JAUVJE010000078.1 GCA_030592355.1 Clostridia bacterium | reverse complement strand
CCTGCATAAGCAACAGGAGGTTACTGTTTTGAAAAGAAATTTTATTATAGCACTTGCCATGGTAATGGTATTTTCATTTTTGTTTACCGCATGTACGGGAAATAAGATTGTAGAATCGCCGAAACCATCTGACCAAGAAACGCAGGCAACGTCGCCTTCACAGGCGCCTAAGAAATATGCCGGTGAGCGGGTTGCAATGACTGCCAATATTGTTGGACTCAAGGGTCCGACATCTATGGGAATGGTAAAAGTTTTTGAAAAAAGCGCAGCTTTATCGGAACTTGTGGATATTGAATTTGATATTGTATCCGCTCCGGATATGATAACTGCGGGATTACTCAATGGAGAAATTACGGTTGCTGCTGTTCCGACAAATCTTGCAGCGCTTCTTTATAATAAAACCGAGGGGAATATAAGAATGCTTGCAGTGAATACACTCGGAGTTCTTCACATAGTTGCCGATAAATCAGAAAATATCAGGAGCCTTGCAGACTTAAATGGCAAAACCATTATTACTTCCGGTAAAGGAACAGTGCCTGAATATGTATTAAATTATCTGCTTGAAGCCAACGGTCTTGTTCCTGGTGAGGATGTAATTATCGATTACAGGTCTGAGCACAGCGAGGTAGCCACTCTTGCAGTCTTGGGAGATGCAAAAATCGCATTGTTGCCGCAACCGTTCGTTACCATAGTCACGGGAAAGAATACCAATACTGAACTTGCCATTGATCTGACAGATGAGTGGAACAAAGTTGCTCCCGAAGGAAGTGAACTTGCAATGGGATGTATTATTTCCACTGCTGAGTTTGCCGAAACATATCCACAGGAAGTTGAAGCACTGTTGAGGACATATGAAGAATCTATCAATTGGGTTAATTCAACGCCCGAAGAGGCTGCAAAACTTATTGTGGAGTATGGAATTCTTCCTGATGAGGATACGGCAGTCAGGGCTATACCAGCCAGCAATATCCGATATTTTTATTCACAGGATTCAAAGGAAATGCTGACCGGTTTATTTAAAATCCTTTTCGAATATGAACCCAAATCAATCGGCGGAGCCGTCCCGGCTGACGACTTCTACTTTACCCCCTGAAAAAAATGAGACAATGCCTCCGGGCAAATCGCTCCGGGGGTGTATGCTTACGATGTATGTGATAAAATAATATTATGAAAAAACGATGGATAAAACCTTTCGCGATTCTCGTGTGGCTGGCAATATGGTTTATTGCAGCCATTATTATAAATGATTCTCTAAAATTTCCGGGGCCTTTGGAGACGTTGAAAGCCCTGTTCGCAAATATTATTTCAGGCGAGGGATTTTTCAGAACTACGCTGACATCCCTTTTCAGGATTCTTTTTGGTTTTGCGGCCTCTGCTGTTCTAGGCTTAATATTCGGTGTTGCAGCAGGCCTGAAAAAAGGGTTTGCCGACTTCATGGAACCCCTTATTACAGTTATAAAATCCACGCCGGTAATGTCATTTATTATACTTGCCATGATATGGTTTAAATTTACTACAGTCCCGATAATTATTTGTTTTCTTATGTGCTTTCCGATTATATACAGCAATATGCGCGAAGGAATATCCCGGACGGACAGCGACTTGCTGGCAATGGCGAAACTTTATAAAGTGAAAAAAAGTAATATAATGCGGGGCATATATCTTCCTTCGGCAAAGGCCTATTTTTATTCAGCGGCGAATATATGTCTTGGACTTGGATTCAAAGTAACCGTGGCAGCGGAAGTTCTTACCAGTCCCGATTATGGTATAGGCTCGAGGCTCTATGATGCTAAAATATATTTAGAACCCGTGGAAGTTTTTGCATGGACACTGGTGATACTGGTGCTAAGCTATATTATGGAGCAGTTGCTGAAATTGGCATTCTCAGAAAAAAGAGGCAGGAGAGAAGAGGGAGCGGCTATAAATGGCAATTAATATAAAAAACCTGACAAAAGAATATAGCGGCCTCAAAGTTTTCGAAAGTTTTTCCATTGACTTTAACGACAATGTCATCAACTGTATTCTTGGTGAATCAGGATGCGGTAAAACCACGCTCCTAAATATAATATCCGGTATTGAAAACTATTCGAGTGGTAAGATAACCGGTGTCGAAGGATGCACATTCTCATATATTTTTCAAGAACCCAGGCTGTTGAACTGGTATAATGTAAGGGAGAACATGGAATATGTTATGGAGGATTGCGGAATACCCGACTTTGAAGACAGGATTGATAAATACCTAAAAATAACCGGGCTGTATGAGTATTCCAAATTATATCCACATCAGCTGAGCGGCGGAATGAAACAGCGCCTTTCAATTGCAAGAGCCTTTGCATATCCGGGAGATATTCTTTTAATGGACGAACCATTTAAAGCTCTTGATATGAAGCTGAAGAAGGAGTTGACCGGGGAGTTTCTTAAATTATGGAAAGAGGATGAACGGACAGTCCTGTTTGTGACCCATGAGCTTGAAGAAGCGCTGATGATGGCGGACAATGTACACATACTGGGGGACAATCCTTTACGGGAAATACTAAGGACTGATATTAAGACGCTGAAAGGCGCAAGAAGCGGCAGCGAAGAAGAAATTGTATTAAAACGGAAAACACTGTATTCTGTTTTTACAGGACATAACAAGGAGGAATGAAATGGCAATGGACGGAGTCAAGATAGCGGATTTAAAGGATGGGATGATCTGTGACGGAACATATATACTAAAGGAAGCGGTGATGAAAAAAACCAACGCCGGGAAGTATTATATAGATATAATTTTCATGGACGACACAGGAGAAGCAGGCGCTAAAAAATGGGATGCCACAAATGAAGATATGGCCAGGCTTAAATCAAACAAACTTTATCTGGTGAATACAAGGGTCGGCATATGGCAAAATAAGATGCAATTGAACATTAATAGCATAAGGCTTGCCCCGCAGGATGTGCAGGCCCGAATAGCGGAATTTATACCAGCGGCTCCAATTACTCCGGAGGAAATGATGGAAGTCGTGGATTCGTTTATTGAAAAAATCAATAATGCGGATATGAAAAAACTGGTAAGGTCGATATATACGGATTACAAGGATAAGCTGGTGTATTATCCTGCCGCTAAAGCACTTCATCATGCCATTCGAAGCGGTTATCTTTACCACGTATCAACAATGCTGAAAACAGCGGAAAAAATTTCAATGGTATATGAAAATGTGGATACCGATCTTTTGTATACCGGAGTTCTGCTGCATGATGTAATGAAGCTTGAAGAGCTGGATTCCACTGAATTGGGAATTGCTGATTATTCAATCAAAGGGCAGTTGCTGGGGCATATCGAAATGGGAATTGTTCTCGTTGACAGGAAACAGGTTGAGTTCGGATTGGATGAAGATGTGTGCATGCTGATAAAGCATATGATACTCAGTCACCACAATCTGCCCGAATACGGCAGCCCCAAGCCCCCCATGTTTCTTGAAGCCGAATTGCTGCATTATATAGATTTGATTGATGCCAGGGTGTATGATTTTGAACAACACTATAAAAGCGTGATGCCCGGTGAAGTGACTGAGAGAATCTGGTCGCTGGACAGAAGAATCTACCGACCGAATTATTAGGGTTTAGCATGAATATAGAAAAATTAAAAGATTCAAAACAATTTATGCAAAAGCTTATGGAGGTGGCGGTAACACCTATTTTCGTAGTGGATAAAAACCTGATTATTCAAAGTTATAATGACTCTTTTTCAAATTTGTTCAGCAAGACAGAGAATGAAATTATAGGGAAACTGCCCGGGAATGCATTTGGCTGTGTATTCGCCAATAATAGGCAACTGTGCGGAGAGTCGGAACACTGTATAAAATGCGTACTCAGAAGTCATATGGAAAAAACTGTAAGAGAGAATAAAAGTTCTGCAAAGGAAGTCGTAGAGAAAGAATTTATTATTGATAATAAGGTGGTTAAGAAGCAGTTGAGTATTGAAGTCAAACCACTTGATTTTGGTGATGAACAATACTACATAGGAATATTTAATGATGTATCCGACATTGTAAAGCTTGAGGAAAAGGTTTATTCGCAGTATGAAAAAATGCGAAGAGACCTTCTTTTTGCAAGGGGACTCCAGACAAGTTTGCTGCCGACCGAGAAAAAAATCGGACCATTGCATTTTTCATACATATTTAAACCATGTGAGACACTTGGCGGGGATTTTCTGGATTTTTATAGAATTGACAGGCAAAACATAGCATTAATAATTGCAGATGTATCAGGTCATGGAATCACTTCGTCGATGTTTACCATGTTCTTGTATTCAATACTTGACAGGGACGAAAAAAACCCGGCTTTATTACTTGGAAGTGTATTTAAAGAGTTTTCAAAATTCAATATAGCATCCGAGACATATATTACAATGCTTGTTGCTGTAATTAATACCAGAAACAAGACGGTTTCCTTTGCCAATGCCGGCTTTACAAATCCACCGGCGGTCGTATCCGGGAATAGAATTGAGCAAGTGGAAATCAGCGGGATACCCATAAGCAATTGGGTTTCAGAAGTTGAATACGAAGAAAAAAAAATTAGATATAAAAGCGGCGACAGATTGATATTCTTCTCAGACGGAATCACTGAGATGAGGACGGAGAATTCTAGTTTCATAGGCGGGGATTATATGTATAGTGCACTTTCTGACATGAGCACCCCCCCCGAGAAACTCATAAACAGTGTTTTTAGCAGCTCATCCGAAAATAAAAACTACATCATAAACGATGACATAACCATAGCAATAGTGGATTATAAATGATATTCACCTCTTTGTGCATTGCATAAAGAGGTGAATATCATGGGGCGTGTAGGGTACCGGTTGTGTACCGTAGAATAATAGGATGATTAGGTTCGGGGAACATAACCATTACCCGTACGCAAACAAACATACATACATGCACACTATGTAATCAGTGAATATCATGGGGCGTGTAGGGTACCGCTTGTGTACCGTAGAATAATAGGATGATTAGGTTCGGGGAACATAACCATTACCCATACGCAAACAAACATACATACAGGCACACTATGTGATAAGGGAATTTCATTTTAAAATACCCAATTCTTCAAGTTCGCATAAGGTGAAGTCCCAGAGCTGCTTTTGTTCTGCGGCATTAAAAATATTATCTTTTGTATTGCAGATTTCGAGATTTGATAAATATTTACCACTGATGCCGCACATATCGGGTGATGATGCGGCGAAAACTATATTCTCTGCCGCATATGATGCAGGATCGGCATTAATTGAAATAAAAGCTTTTGTAATTTTCCAATACCATGTGTCCGAAGGCCAGATTCCGGTTGCAGAATGTCCGGGATGTACGCAGTTTATGGTGATATTTGTGTTGAGTAGTTTTTCAGCTAAATCAAAAGAGTAATACATAAGAGCTCTTTTTGACAGTGCATATGCTGAAAAACCTTTGAGTTCCCTTGATTTACCTAAATCCGGGATATATTTCCCAAAGCTGTAGGCATCTGAGGATACATTAATAATTCTGGCTTCATTGTTTAACTCCAGCATATGGGGAAGGATGAGACTCGTCAGATAAAACGGGGCGTAATAATTAACAGCCATGGTCATTTCTATCCCGTCTTTGGATTTTATATGTTTTCTGCTATAAATTGCGGCATTATTGATAAGCACATCAGGTATGCCATACTGTCCAATCAGTCTGTTTGTAAAATTTTTAATGGATTCAAAGGATGAGAGGTCAAGCTGAAGTACTTTTACCGGATTTCCGGTTTCGGTTTCTATGTCTTTTTTTGCCGAAGAGGCTTTTTCTAAATTTCTGCAGGCAATAAGTACGGAGGCTCCGGCCCAGGATAGTTTGCGTGCCGTTTCCTTGCCGATGCCTGTGTTTCCGCCGGTAATAACTACAAGCGAACCATCGATATCAAAAGTTTTTTCAATTGTTGTTTCAGACATTTCCTCAACCTAAAATGAAAATATTTGCCAAATTCATTATACACCATGAAACTAATAATGGCGTGCTAAATCCAGCCCTTTTAAAAGCACCGGATCTTTTTTGTAACTTAAGGGTTAATATTGACATTAACGAATGATTAGTAGATAATTACTAACGCATCGGGAGGTATTTTTGGATTATAAAGCACTTAACAAACCCGAATATAAAGGGATAAGAACGGTCAGGATTGCGGACAATCATAACAATTTGCCCTTTTTTATAGAGAAAAGAAAAGAACTTACCACGGATATACACCGCCACGAATTCGTGCAGATAATTTACGTGGCCAAAGGCAGCTCGGAGCATGTACTAAATAATAATAAATTTTCAATATATAAGGGGGATATTTTTATAATGCCTCCGTATGTGCCGCACTTTTTTGTTCCCGGAGGCGATGCGGAAATTTATGAATACGAATTCACACCTGAATTTATTAATGAAAAATTTTCGTTGAACTACAAAGATAACAGTTTCATGGATTTTGCGTACCTTGAACCTTTTTTAGTTGCTGAAAACAAAATTAAACCCCGGCTTAACCTGAGCGGAACCGTCCAGAGGGAAGTTGAAGATATATTTAATAATATAATGCTGGAATATGAGCACCGGGATAAGGATTTTGAGCTCGTAATAAAGGCGCTGACATTGCAACTTCTGATAATTGTGTCCCGTCAGTATAACCGGAATGATGAAACAGATGAAAACAACTATGTATTTATGAAACACAGGGATTCATTGATTAAAACCATTGACTTTATTAATGAGAACTATAGCAACAGTATATCCCTTGACGACGCCGTGAGGGTATCGCTGCTTTCAAAATCATACTTCGGATATCTATTTAAGCACATGACGCATAAAACTTTTACAAAATACCTGAATGGCGTTCGGATTTCCAAGGCTATAGAGCTTCTTAAAACACGGCATGACCTCAAGGTAATAGACATCTGTTTCATGACAGGCTACAACAATGTAAATCACTTCAACCGCATATTCAGGGCTGAAACAGGATGCACACCCATGCAGATTCGAAAAAATAAAATCTAATTTGTGAAAAAAGCAATAACCTTTGTTAAAAATCCATTCTCATTTGGTATAATATAAGTCAAATGGAGGTGCAGAATGATTATAGACGCACACAATCATCCTGACTGGCATGGTCACGATGTTGAAAAGTTCATTGAGAATATGGACAAAAACGAAATAGATGTCACATGGCTTTATTCATGGATATCTCCTAAAAACGAATATGCCGGTTCATACGGCGGGATCCTTTCTACAATGTGGGAAAACGGTCCTGTGCCTTTTGAGCGGGTGCTGTACTACAAAGATAAGTATCCAGATAGGTTTGTAACGGGATATTGCCCTGACCCAAGAGAGCCCGATGCTATATCAAAACTGAAGGCTGCTGTAAATATTTATGGCGTGAGGATTGTAGGCGAGCTAAAGCTTCGCATGATGTACGATAATCCTGATGCAATTAAGTTTTATCAAGCATGTGGAGAAATGAATCTGCCGGTAATGGCCCATATTGATTATGAATTTGACTCTGTTGAAAATCACCCGTGGTCTAATTTTTGGTACGGCGGAGGCATTGATGCCTATGAAAGGGCTGTTGCCAAATGCCCCGAAACCATATTTATGGGACATGCTCCGGGATTTTGGGCTCATATATCAGGCGATGACCAATTTGACAAGGTTCCATATCCTGAAGGACCGGTTTTACCTGGGGGCAGGATTCAGGAGATGTTAAACAAATACGACAATCTTTACTGCGACATGTCTGCCGGTTCAGGCTGCAACGCCTTTGCAAGGGATCCTGAGCACGCGGTGAAATTTATAAACCAATACCAGGATAGGATAGTTTATGCCCGGGATTACTTTGACGACAAGCATAAAGTATTTTTAGATTCCATAGAGCTAAGCCGGGAAGTAAGAGATAAGATATTCTATAAAAATGCACTTAAACTGGTTCCCTTGGATTAAAAGGAGGTCAACTTTGAAGAAATTCGGATTCGGTATAGTGGGATGCGGCGCTATATCCAATATGCATGCCGGAGCAGTAAATGCCATAGAAAGCGCTGATTTGGTTGCATGCACGGATGTAAATGAAAAAAGTCTTACGGAATTTTCAAAAAAGTACGTGATTGAGGCATATGGGGATTTTAATACCATGTTGGCCGATAAAAGGATTGACGCTGTATGCATATGTACTCCAAGCGGGCTTCATAAGAGGTTTTGCATAGAGGCGGCAAAAGCCGGTAAGCACATTGTTGTTGAAAAACCCATGGCGCTTACCACTGAAGACTGTGATGAAATTATAAAAGCCTGTGATGAGAACGGGGTTAAACTAGAGGTAATCAGCCAGAACAGATTCAAAAAATCTTTCAGGTACGTAAAAACTCTTGTAGATGAAGGGAAACTCGGCAGAATCGTAAGTGCTGATATATATATGAAGTATTACAGAAGTCCGGAATATTATGCTTCCAGCAACTGGAAGGGAACATGGGCGATGGATGGCGGAGGCGCCTTGATGAACCAAGGTATCCATGGGGTAGATATTCTTTTGTTTATCATGGGAAAAGTTAAATCTGTATTTGGTTATACGCGGACACTTGTACGTGATATAGAAGTTGAAGATACTGCTTCTGCGGTAGTGGAATTTGAGAACGGCGCTTTAGGCGTTATACAGGGAACTACTTCCGTGGCTCCGGGATATCCGCGAAAAATGGAAATCAACGGTGATAAGGGGAGTATTACTTTGATTGAAGGCGACATTACAGTATGGGACATCGAAGGCTTGGATAAACCGGATTTCAAGGCAGCGGCAGGTCGCTCCCATAATGACCCAATGGCTTTTAATATTGAAGGTCATGTGCTGCAGATAACAGATTTAATTGAATCAATTGAGAATGGCACGGAACCTTTTGTAAGCCACAGGGAGGGGAGAAAACCAATTGAACTTATAACCGCCATTTACGATTCCTCAAGAACCGGAAAAAGGATAGAGTTGTAATGAAAAAAATCATCGTATCTGCATTTGAACCCTTCGGAGGTTTTAATGTGAACTCATCGTATCTGGTTTTACAGCAATTGAAACCAAGATATGGAGACACAGAAGTTTCATTGATAGTACTTCCGGTTCTTTATAAGAAGGCTTTTGATTTATTAAAAACTGCAATTGAAAAAGAAAAACCAGATTATATAATATGCATGGGTCAGGCGGGTGGGCGTGAAAAAGTGTGTATTGAGAGAATAGCAGTCAATATAAACAGCGCAGCATCAGCGGATAATGAAGGAACGATAAAAACCGATGAAATTATTATTCCATATGGTCCGAATGCATATTTCACAAATCTACCTCATAAAGATATGCTGGGAATCTGCGGTGGAGATACTGTAATAAGCTATTCGGCGGGAACATATATATGCAACGATATTTTTTACAGGCTGATGAACTTTATCGAAAATTCAGACAGAGAAATAAAAGGTGGATTTATACACTTGCCATTCACGGAGCATTTCGATAAAATGTCTTATATGAAATTAGAAAAGCAATTGAAAACCGTAGAAGCGATATTAACTGCGGCGGAGGACTAAGATGAATAAAACCAGTACAAAGAAACTAACGATGACTGCTATGTTTACAGCGATTGTATTCCTTGCAACAAGATTTTTCGCATTCCCGGGACCATTGCCTCCCGGCTATATCAATATGGGGGATTGTGTCATCATCTTATGCGCAGTTCTTATGGGTGGGCCATCCGCTGGGTTTGCGGGCGCGGTAGGTTCGGCACTTGCGGATATTACATACCCGGGCGGAATTATTTTTGCTCCGTTCACATTTATTGTAAAGGGACTTGAAGGCTTCATAGCCGGGAAAATTGCGCATAAAGACTCCATGGTTTCAATAATCATCGCCGCTGTAGTCGGTGGATTGATTCTTGTATCAGGTTATTTTCTAGCCGAATGGCTGCTGCTTCCTCTGTTGGATAAAACTTTTGGAATGACATTTGCGATAACGGAACTTCCGCTGAACTTTGTGCAGGCGGGTGTAAATTCCACAATAGCGGTATTGTTATCGGCAGCGCTTCGGAAGAAAGTG
>JAUVJE010000147.1 GCA_030592355.1 Clostridia bacterium | reverse complement strand
CGATAGGTCGAACGAGTATAGGAACAATAAGCCCTTGCTCTTTAATGCTTTCTGCAAGCTCTATCATTTTTCCTTCATTATATGGCTTAAATGGATGTTTTGAAAATGGTTTTAGTTTTGATAAGAGTAGAGAAGATAATATGTCGAAATTTTTCTCTTTTGGTTCTGTAGTTTTCACTAATGTAGCTCCTTTCGATTTTTGAAAGAAACTATTTATGTTATTTTCCCTTTATATATAGGGTTTTACGAAGGTTTTAGGCGTTTGGGAATAAATACCCCTTCTCTGCCAATTTTGAAAAAGTGACCCGGTTATGGGTAGCTTTTTCGAATATTCGGGGGCAGTGAGAACTCCCCAAAAAAATGCCCCGGCAATAATACACTTCAACACTTATAAATAATAGAATCTGTACTAACCCTTAAGTGGCAAACACTTGCCAGCCGGGCATCCGGCCGAATCTCCCCCTCTCTGCCACACATAAGAAAAACCAACTCTATAGTTGGTTTTTCTTATGTCAGTTAGAAACTGCCGAATAATTAACATTCCCAAAATATTGCTGCGATGATAAACGTTTCTCTACCATAATTTAACTGTTGATATCAAATATTTATATACATTAAAAAAACCGGTTGTTAACCGATCTTTATATTTTGTTCGACGGTAAATCTAAATTAATCAGCTACTGGTAAGCCCGTATGGCCAGGTCATGATTCCGCCTATATCAGTTGCATTCGAATACCCCGCTTTTGACAGCCTTGACACTGCGGTTCTGCTTCTGCTTCCACTAAGACAATATACAAGTATTTCTGCTTTCTTATCAGGAAGTATCTTTTCCGCATCAGTTCTGATTTGGCTTAACGGAAGAAGTACCGCTCCCTCTATATATCCCTGTGCATATTCGCCTGGTGTTCTCACATCAACTAATATTACTTCTCTCGCGTCCATTATTTCTTTTGCAGCCTTGTGGTCTATTCTCTTTGTTCCCGCTCTTCTGGTGAAAATCATAAATTGAAATCTCTCCCTATAATTTTATTCCTAATATATTTACCCGTATCGTCAATTTTTATGCAAACAATACATGTATTTACTTTTGCTTGAATACTTCGACTAATTTGTCCTTGGTCAGTTATTAGTTTCAGCGGCGCTATACGAGAAAGAAAACTATGCCGACAAAGTGAGCGGCAGCGCCGAGATTAACGAAAAGGTGCCAGACCATATGATAGTACTTAAAAGATTTTTTTGAGTATATGAATGCCCCTGCTGAATAGAACAGACCGCCGAGGAGCATCATTATAAAAAGTTCAGGGCTTGCTTTTTTTAGAAACAGAGGTAAAAATGCAATTAATGTCCATCCCATAATGAGATATATTGCAACACTGGATTTTGGGTCTGTTTTTTTTGATAAGGTTTTCTGCAGAATTCCTGCTGTAACCATCGCCCATTGAATACATGTTATCACTATCCCCTGCCATCCACCGATAACCGCCAATGCGATTGGGGTATAGCTTCCTGCAATGGCTACATAAATAAAGATATGATCAAATATTTTAAATATGGTTTTATGCTTAGTGTCAATTGCCATGGAATGATATAAAGTTGATGCTAAAAACATCAGGAATATGGAAATCATAAAAATAGATACTCCGATAGCATCCTGCAGATCTCCCCTGGAATAGACCCAAATTATTGCGAATGGCATTCCAAACAGACATAGCGCTGCCATAACGCCGTGACTGGTAACATTAGCTAATTCTTCACCAAATGTGTAAGTATATTTTTTTTTCATTATACCTCCTAAAACTTAGCACTTAATAATCCTGCTGCTAAACCTTAATGTTTATCCTTACTGCATCTCCTTGCCACCTGAACTCCGGATTCTGCCCAAGTCGTGAATACTCAACATGCATTACATGAGTCTCGCGGTCTTCATAAAAGGCGAAATTGGAATGTTGTATTAAAACACCTTCTCCGGGCAGTCTGTCATCAATGGTCATTACACTTTCTTTTATCAAACGACGTTTTTCTTCATTAAATTCTGCAATACACAAAGGATACCTAGGTCTGTTGCCTTCAGGTATTTCCGGGACAATATTACCAATCCAATATAATTTGCCATTGACAGAATGACGAAGCCATTTGGAAATTGATGATGGTGAATAAAATTTTTCATCATTCTCATAAGCCATTGGTTTAGGTTCGCTAAACTTTCCTGTTCCATCTTGAAATGACAACCATCTGTACGAAGGCATTCCCTTTTTCATGCGGGTATTCCAGCCTTCGGTAATTACATTTGATCCTCTGCTTTCAACCATTAATACGCCGTCTTTAAGCAATATCACATTGGGTTCAAGCAATCCGCGTGATGATTTTTCATCTGTAACAATGATTGGGTTTAACAATAAAACTTCATAACAATCATTTGCTTTGCTAAAAACCAAGGCAAAAACCATTACAGCCTTGGTGATAATCGGGCTTAGTGAGTAATCATTTGCATTGAGTGAATATGCTCTGCATACAGCTTCAAGCGGCGCACTTATACCGGTCAGTATAGTGCCGTCGGAAGATACTTCGATATTTGTGCCGTAGTATCCGTGATTGTAGTCGATTCCCGTGTTTTTCTCATAAGACAACAGATATTTTTTCGGAAAAGTTTTTCCATTGTCTCTTGAAACTTCAATATAGGTATGATCGCGCCAGTCCATGACACCGGTGCTCCAATACTTTTTATATACCGCTTTGTGTTCATGCAGGAATACCCGTTCCATGACCAATCTGATAATATGCCTGGTAACATGATTCGGAACAGTTTCGCCAACTACCCTCAGGATTTCCTTTTCCCCATCCTTTTTAAAATACATTTCATCGGCAGTGTATTTTGACCATGTTCTCCCATTGTCATCGGATATTCGGTTTTCAGTTACAGCATTGAAATCAGATTCAGTCTGCACGACACGGTGCTCAATCATGGATAGGCCTGCGCCTGTATATGAACGCTGAGTTTTAATGCCCATATCACCATATGCTTTTTCGATAATCTCCATTGATATTTTCATGACTTCTCCTAAAAATCAATTACTTCGAGATAGTGCTGCGGAAGTTTAAACAATCCTCCGTCCTCTTTATAGAAATCCGTTAAATTAAATAAACCATCGGCAGCATCCACCCAACTGCCATTTCCTATGGGATGATATCCTTTTAACCTGTCCCAATCCGTATAGTTCATATTGCCGTTTGATTCAAGAAGCCCTGTTTTTACACAGTCAAGGGTCGGTATCCTTGCCGCAAGATTCCTGTTCCATTCCAATTGCCATGGTGCTACCGTTAAATCTGCGGTGAAACATTTTATTCCCCTGTCAGTTGCTGCTTTAAGAATCTTAAGGCTCTCACTCAGGGTCTTTGCTACCGGTTTCAGTGCCACCGCTTTATAGCCTTGCTGGAATTTAACCAGCGAATCCTCAACAGAATGTGCGCTTTCGTCAATTGCCAGCACGCATGGGATATCCGTAACATCTATTTCTTCAAATTCATCAAAAGGTTCTTCAAAAACACCCACATGTTCCAGAATATTTTTTTTGTCCAGATATTCCAGAAAATCTAAAAGTTCACTTTTATCTTTATAGCGGCCGTTTGCATCAAGATAAATCACCGGCTTACCACTCACGGTATATTCGGAATCGTATTCCTTGGCCAGATTCCAAATTTCTTCCACCCGCTTTTTATCCCACTCAGGTTCCTTGCCTATTTTTACTTTAAGGAAAAAACTGCCATCATCAAGAAGTCTTTTTATTTCATCATTGCTTACCCCATATGTGATTAAAGGAATTGCAGCAATTTCATCGTGACGTGATGTAAGGTATCCGCTGTAATCCGATGTCATTTCATCATATCCGGTTATTCCATTTGTCTTTGCCCATAGAAGCCAAAACGCCATATCAACAGGCACCAATGCATTCAAAACAAATGTTTTCCTTATATCATTGCGCCCGGTCATGCGTTTAATTTCGCTGTAGCACTCTTTGAAAAGCCAATCATTCGCTTCAAAGGGATTGTTAAAATCCATTCCCATAAGTTTCTTCATTGCATAGTCTGATAATCTGTGCATTAGTTCGTTGCCGCCGTCTTGTCCATATTCATTAAAAACCGAAGCATCTGACCAAAGCACACCTTGAACCGCAATGCCCAGGCTTTTTACACCCTGTGACTCCATCCCCACGATTGTCTGCCAAAGACCATCCGCATAACTTCCCTTAAATCCAAAAGGACTTTTTAATTTTTCCGGTTCAACCCCAATTGCAAAATTGTCGATTTTCATTATATTCTCAATTCCTCTGTTTTGATTTCAACAGGTTGTCCTGTTTCAAGAGACTCCAGTACTTTATAGCTGATAACAGCAGCTTTTAAGGCAATTGCAAGTCCATTGGGACTTTCTGTGTCATTCAGAATGGCATCTGCGAGCTTATCAAGTTCAATTTTCTGGCCCTTGTCTACCTTTTCAAAATTTAATTCTACTTTATCCTGACCATTAAAGCCGTAATATGACATTTCTTTAAAACCATTTATGATGATTGCTTTGTTATCACAGTATATTTCCGTGGCTTCTTTCTCAAAAAGGCGGCACCCTGCGCTTGCTATCAATGTAGTGCACACAGAACCATCTGCAAATGTTATGGTTACATTTGCACTGTCGGGAATTTTCACTATTTCTTCATTTAAAAATATTCCGCCTGCAGCATAAACCGAAACAGGTTCACTGTCAATCAACCTGCTGAACAAATCAAAAATATGGCATCCTTCGCCAACAAACCTTCCTCCGCCCACATCGGGAATATGCGCCCAATGGCTTTCCGGGAAGGGAGCCTGAATTCTATGATAAGCCATAATTTTCCCGTCAATGGTATCCAGTAATTTTTTTGCTTCTGTTACCATTGGCGCCAGACCTCTGTTATATCCAATTGTATATTTTACGTTATTTTTCTTTACCGCATCAATAACACGTCTGCAATCCTTATAATTAAGGGCCATGGGTTTTTCACACATGACGTGCTTTTTTGCATTGGCTGCCTTAATGCTTAAATCCGCATGTGAATCATGCCGTGTGGTTATAAAAATCAAATCAATATCCGGATCTGAAAGCAACCTGTCTATATCAGATGTAAAATACTCCGCCCCGCATTTCTCCGCCGCTTCTTTTGCCGCATCCTCATTGATATCCATTACCGCCTTGATTTCATACTTGTCATTTTCCATAAGTATAGGCATATGCATATTACGGGCAAATCCCCCGCAGCCTATAAACCCGGCTGTTACTTTTCTCATCTTTTACCCCCATAGAATTATTAGTTTTATTATAGCATGGAAAGTCAGCTAATCTTAACCAATACCACCGGAATACAGCAATCCGCAGCAAATCATCCTTAGGATGATTTACCTCGTATTTCTGACAGTTGCCTAAGGCAAACGTTTGCCCGGGGCTAACGTTTGGGATAAGGTGATTTTTCTGATTCTGAGTTTGTTGAGACAGCCATTGTCTTCAGGTCCCCCGGCGCAGTATGCGAGTAAAAGCGAATCTTCTGTAAAGTGCATGGCTGTATAACAATAACCTTTTTCGGAATCCCCCTCTATGACAACAGGGTCGCCGAATGTTTTGCATCCATCATGACTCGCCCGAAGAATCAAAGGGGTTCTTCCCCATCCGTACATTGGTGTGTCTTTTGGCGTTGGCGTCGGATTATACACAGCTATAAACGTTCCGATTCCGGGAACTCTTTTAACTGACATAGGCGATACCGGCGACGAAAAATCTGATTTTATAAACGGCTCCCATGTTTTGCCGTAATCATATGAATGCGATATATACTGGCATTTTAAATCAGTACGCGCAAAACACATAAGATGTCCCGGTTCGAGTTCTATTACACCCGGTTCCTGAAGCCCTGTTTCCGTAGGTACATTCAAACTGCCGAATCCGGGACTTTCATAAAAATTCCCACCATTATCATCTGAATAAAAAAACCGTGCTATAGCTTTACCATTGAAACTTTCCCATGAATTCGGGTCCGGTCCCAGGCACCTGT
>JAUVJE010000106.1 GCA_030592355.1 Clostridia bacterium | reverse complement strand
TCATGGCATTAAGATCATACAGCACCCGGCTTTTTGGTAAAACAGACAAACTCTGACAACCAGCACGTTATTTCAATCACATTAAACCAATCATTCCTTGGAAAACTAATCATTCTTGGGATGACTGGTTTTTACTTAAATAACAATATTATTGACATACACTTCAGGGAACAGGACAAATTTTAATATACACACATGGGCGCCGGAATAGAGTACAATAAGAAAGCGGGACCGGTATCCCGCATTGATTCTTAAATATGCCCGAGGCATATTTAAGATAAAATAATTCTTAAATATGCCTCGGGCATATTTAAGAAAATTAACCACCCGTTTTTACGGGTGGCTACTATTTGTATATATTATGCAAATAGTTTCAGACAAACCTGGTAGTAAAACTCCCTGAGGTCTTCAAAGTTCTTTTCTTTAAAATGTGCTTGTTGAAAAGTCATATTTGTAATAATGAGCAGCATTGCTCTCAAGTATTCAGGACCGGGCGGTGGTTTTATTACACCTTCTTCTACGCCCTTAGCGATAATAGCGGACATAATTTCCATAAAGGAATCTAATGAGCTTCTCATAATAACTTTCATCTTTTTCATAGTGCTTTTTGAAAACGGCATATTGTTCGAATCTGACATCATGGACAGAAATGGGGTTTTGGCGGCAATATTCGCTACGCAATCCACCAGGCTGTAGAAACTATCCTGAAACGTCGATGCGTTCTTTAACTTTACCGCGGCATTTTCACCGAATTGCTCAAGCCCGTACTCAAACGCCCCGATAAATAAATCTTCCTTGCTGCGGAAATACTCATAAATGGTTCCTTTTCCGATATCCGCTTTTCTTGCAATAGCAGAAATTTTAAGCCCATTCATGCCATGTTCCCTGAATAGTTCCAGAACTGACGTTAGAATTAATTCACGCTTATTCTTCATCAGCTCTTACCGCCCTTTTTAGATTTTTTCCCCTTGCCATTTTTTCTGTCCGCCTTTTTCTTTCCGGCAATTAAAGAGTACATAGCCGGGATAATTATTAGTGTCAGCAGAGTGGAGAATAGTAATCCGCCGATTACTGTAATGGCCATGGGCGCCATCATTTCAGTTCCTGCAGCTATTCCGAAACCCATTGGTGCAAGGGCAAGTATTGTAGTAAATACCGTCATAAGTATAGGTCTGAGTCTTACGGGGCCTGCCTGCAGTATTGCTTCATCTTTCTTCAACCCGCTGTCCCTGAGTTTGTTGATGTAGTCAACCAGTACTATACCGTTATTTACTACAATCCCGGCAAGTACAATCATTCCGATGAATGCGGGTACGCTTACGGGTATCTTGGAAATCCAAAGTGCTGCAAATGCTCCTGTGAATGCCATTGGAATAGAAAGCAAAATGATGAACGGATGCAGCAGTGACTCGAACTGGGCGGCCATAATCATATAAACCAGCAGGATTCCGATTCCAAGTGCCAGCAGCAGACTGCTGAAGGCTTCTATAATTTCTTCATTGGTACCGGCTAATTCAATGCTGTAAGAATCATCATATTCGTAATTATCTAGCTTAGACTGGATTAATTCGCCTGCTGTACCCGGATCGAAACCATCTTCCAAAGCCCCGCTTACAGTAATCATTCTGCGCTGATTTTCGCGACTTATGGAAGTCACTCCTTCGCGTATTTCCACATCGGCAACATTCCCAAGTTCAACCTGGGTGCCCATTGGTGTTGTAATTTTAATATTTTCTATGCTGTCTTTTGTTACGCTGTCTTCTTCCATCAACCTGACGGTAACATCGTTATTATTTATTCTTATGGTAGTGGCCCTTGCTCCCTGGACTGAATTGCTTACGGCATTTGCTATCTGGTAAGTTGTAAGACCGCTTATAGCCATCTTTTCACCATTCGGAAGTATGACTATTTCAGGAGCACTGACTTCAACATTGGTTTCTGCTTCCGTGATACCATCGATTTCAAGGAACATCGCCTTTACATCATTAGCCATTCTTTCTAGCTCATCGAGTTCGTCGCCCTGTAATTCTACTGTAACACCGGAGCCGCCCATCATAGCCATACCAGGATTGTCTATTGCTGCAACCGAGATTCCGGCACCTTCAATTAAGTCGGTTTTTTCTCTCAAATTATCAGAGAATTCCGAGGTTGATAAGTTCCTTTCAGCTTTTGGAACCAGAACAACCGTAATTGTTCCTGTGTCGGCTCCTCCGCTACCACCGAAACCAAACATTCCACCGCTGCTTCGAACACTGGCGCTGATAATATTTATTTCGTCATATTTTTCAAGGAGTGCTTCTACTTCAGATACCTTTGCTACTGTATCTTCATATTCAGATCCCTTGGGAAGTTTAATTGTGACTGTTAATTGTCCCTGGTCTGATTCTGGGAAAAATTCCATGCCTATTTCGAAAACGCCATAAATGCTGCCGGCAAATAAAGTAAGGGCGAGAAGTATAACCAAAGCCCTGCGTTTAAGTGACCATGACAGTACTTTCGAATAGCCCTTGGTGACAACTGACATGAGCCTGTGGTGTTTTGAGGTATCAGCCCGAAGCATTTTTGATGCCATCATCGGAACCAGTGTCAATGCTACAAATAAACTGGCAATAAGTGAAATTGATACTGTAAGAGCCATTTCTTTGAAAATATCAGCGGTGAGTCCCTCAAGGAAAACAACCGGCATAAATACTGATATTGTAGTTAGTGTCGATGCTATTATGGCGCCGGATATTTTTGTAGCCCCTTCAATGGCGGCCTTTTTTATTCCCATGCCTTGGCTTCGCAGCCTGTATATGTTTTCAATAACTACAATAGAGTTGTCCACCAGCATGCCTATACCAAGAACCAGTCCTCCCATGGAAATCATATTGAGTGTTATTCCGGTAAAATAAATTATTGTTATAGCCCCAAGCACACTGATGGGGATTGCCACACCGATAATAAAGGTAGGCCTGATGTCTTTTAAGAAAATGAACAGAATGAGAACAGCCAGAATCGCACCTATAATACCTGTCATTCCAACGTTTTTGACCATCAGCTGCGTGTATTCTGACTGATCCAGTGTGAGAACTAGTGAAGCCTGTGAATATTCATCTTCAATTTTTTCTATTTCATCTTTAACAAGGTTTGCGACTTCAACAGTATTGTAGTTGCTTTGTTTTTGAATGTTGATTGTGATACTGTCGCGGCCGTTAACCTTAGAATATGATTTAATATTAATATTATCATAGGTAACTTCTGCAAAATCGCTTAATAAAACAGTTTTCATCTGTGTCTGGGAAAAAAAGGTTACAGCCTTCAGGTCGTCAAGGCTTTCAAATGCCCCAAGGGTTCTGACGGAATATTCAGTTGAACCATCGGATACTGTGCCGCCGGGAAGATTGAGGTTGTTTACCATAATCATCTGGCTCAGCATCTGGCTGCTTATGCCCAGTCCAGCCATTTTTGCCTTATCGGGGGTAATCCTTATTTCTTTTTCAACGCCGCCGTTTACGGAAACACTGGCTACGCCTTCAATTTTCTCAAGACGGGGAACTAGTACATCTTCGGTCCATCGGGTTGTTGCCCACATATCATTATCGTCGTAGGAGACGGAATAACCCATCATGGGAATCATATTCATATCGAATTTTATTAGTATCGGAGCTGATACATCCTCGGGCAGGTAGGGGGAGATCATGTCCAGCTTTTCGCGCATATCCAGCATTACCGAATCCATGTTCGTATTCTGGTTGAATTCCAAAATGACCATGGAGCTGCCGTCGCTTGATGTGCTGCTGATAGTTTTTATATTATTGACCGTCGCCATGGTGGTCTCAATGTTCCTAGTTACAATATTCTCTACTTCTTCAGGGCTTGCTCCCGTATATGATGTTGAAACAACTGCATAGGGCAGGTTGATATCAGGGAACAGGTCCATCTGCATATTAGTAAGAGAAACTACGCCTAAGAGCACAATGACGAGGGTCATCATCAGTGCCAGAACAGGGCGTTTTACGCTTAATTTTGATAAATTCATTATTAAGTACTTCCCTTCGAAACTGACCGACCGTTCGGTCGGTAAACACATTGTAACACAGGACACTTCAGTGTCAAGTGTGAAAAATGAAAATTGTCCCTAGGGACAAACGCATCAAAAGGGAAACATAAAAAGACCGGCTTGCGGCCGGTCTTTATGGATTTTATAAATATTGTTTTATTTGTTTTTGCCGGCCTGAACCTTTTTTAGTTTAGCAAAATACGGAAGCCCGTCAACATAGGGGGGATGGGAGTCGCCCTGGATGAGGGGTAATGCATATTTTATAAATTCATCTGTGACGAAATTGCCTTCTTCATTAATCCATTCAGCAGGTACGGTTTTTTCAGTATTAGCCGAAAGACTGAGATTAACAAGTTTAAGATTGCATTTATAGTTGCCGTCAACCGTTTCACGCTCAAATGCTACCATGTGGTCGGTTATACCGGATACAGCGGCTTTGACAGCTTTCTGACCGGTAGCGAATGCTTCATCAACATCAGTTTTAGAGGCTATATGAGCTCCGCACCTTTGCATGAGTGAAAATTCAATTCCACGTACCTTGCATCCGAATTCCTCTTTAGCTTTTTTCGCGAGTACAGCCGCAGCACCACCGAGCTGTGCATGCCCGAAAGCATCTTTAGTAAGTTCAGCGCCCATTTCTGCAATATATGTTCCGTCGGCGTCTTTACAACCCTCGGAAAAAGCTACGATAACTTTTCCGGTTTTTTTAAAAATCTTTCGAACGTCACTCAAAAACTTCTCTATCGTAAAGGGTACCTCGGGGAGATAAATCAAGTCTGGTCCCGAACCTTTGTAAGAGGCTAATGCAGCCGAAGCCGTAAGCCAACCGGCGTTTCTGCCCATTATTTCAACAACAGTAATCATGGGTGTGTCATAAACGTATGCATCCTGGTATATTTCCATTAATGTTGTGGCCACATATCGTGAAGCGCTTCCATAACCAGGGCAGTGGTCGGTCCCAAACAAGTCATTATCGATTGTCTTTGGAACGCCTATTACATTACATTCATAACCTGATTTTTGCAGGAATTTGCTGATTTTATTAGTGGTGTCCATAGAGTCGTTCCCACCGTTGTAAAAAAAGTATCTAATATTATATTTCTTAAAGACTTCAAGTATTCTTCTGTAGTCAGTATCGTCAACATCAGGATTTTTTAATTTATATCTAACAGAACCAAGTGCTGACGAGGGGGTGGTTTTCAACAATTCAAATTGTTTTGTATCTTCCTTAGACATATCGTAAAAATCCTCATCAAGGATTCCTTTTATACCGTGAGCCGCTCCATAAACAGCGGTAATGTATTCTTCTTTCAATGCCTGGGTGAAAACCCCTGCGGCACTTGCATTGATAACGGATGTCGGTCCGCCGGATTGCCCGAAAATACATGCTCCTTTTAAATTTTTCATTTGAGACCTCCATATTTTGTACAAAAATTCAGCTAAAAATATAACATACAGATGGGTAAAAAGCAATAAAAAGGGTGCTTTGGATTTTTTTAAAATTTTCAAGAATATATGAGAATATTTTTACAAAGCAGTAAAATAATAATATAATCGTTTCATGTAATTAAACTGCTTTGGGGGATTAAAACCGAACACACTATATAAGAGGGGTGCATATATGATTATAGAATGCAGGGGATTGGAAAAAAGTTACAAAAATATCAAAGCGCTCAAAGGACTTGATCTTTCGATTCAGGAAGGCACGATTTACGGGCTTCTCGGACCAAACGGGGCGGGTAAAAGCACATTTATCAATATAGTGGCAGGGCTTGTCAGAGCTGATGCCGGAAGTCTTAGTGTAGCCGGGAAAAGTATTCCCGGGGAAAGCAATGCTGTAAAAAAGAAGATGGGATTTGTTCCGCAGGACTTGGCCATATATGAGGATTTAACGGCATATGAGAATATTTCTTTCTTCACATCGCTTTATGGTTTGTCAGGAAAAGAAAAAAGGAAAAAAGTTGAAAAAGCGCTTGAATTCGTAAGCCTGACAGACAGAAAAAAGGATCTTGTAAAAACATACTCAGGAGGCATGAAGAGGCGACTCAACCTTGCATGCGGAATCTGTCATGAGCCGGAAATACTGTTTCTTGACGAACCGACGGTCGGGATTGATCCTCAATCCAGGAACCATATTATGGAATCAATACGAAAATTGAATAAGAACGGCATGACCGTCATCTATACGACTCATTATATGGAAGAGGCCGAAAGCCTCTGCGACAGGATTGGAATAATTGATCACGGGAAAATAATCGCAGAAGGAACCTTGGACGATTTGCAAAAAATCATATCTGAAAACGAACTTCTCTTTATCGAAGCAACCGGAGACATCGGTGCCTTGACAGGAAAGATTTCCAAAACTGTCGGAATTCTGGAAGCATATGCTGAAGAAAATGGGATACTTGTCAAACACAACGGTCAAAAGGGAATACTGGAGAACATAATAAAGCACGCTACGGACACCGGATCTGAAATACACAGCATGGAGAGCAGGAGGCCTAATCTAGAGGATGTTTTTCTTTCCTTGACAGGCAGGACGCTTAGGGACTGATATATGAAATTTTTTAATTTTTTCACATTATATGCAAAGAGGACAGTAAGGGACAGGATGTTTTTCCTTATTATGTTCCTATTTCCGATGCTTCTTATCTGGCTTCTCGGGAGTGCGTTTTCCGGTCTCATGGGAGACAGCGGTACAGAAGGGGAGGTCGTAGTATCTGCAAATTTGATATATACCGTTGAAGAAAGTTCGCATATGTCGGATTTATTTACAGAACATATGACTGAGGATAATGAGTTTTTTACAATGACGCGCCATAATGATATCAAAATCGGTGAAGAAAAGATCAGGCGCAATGAATATGATGCATATGTAATCGTAGGCCGGGATAAGATAACAGTCTATAAAAACAGTTATTATAATTTCAGCTCCTCAATGGGGGAATTAATAATAAAAGCTTTCGCTGACGACTATAACCTTATGTATGAGATAGCTGTGACAGATCCCTCAAAACTCAGCCAGGAGGAGAGCATAAGCGGGAGAAGATTCACTGAGGAGATATCATTTGACAGGCAGAGGATGCCAAGGGCTATTGACTACTACGGTGTAACGATGTCTACCATGTTTATGTTTTACGGTGTGATTTTCCTTGGGACATATTTTGCAGGAAACAGACAGAACAAGACAGAGGACAGGATAAAAGCGTCGCCGGCATCGATACTGAGTTATCAGTGGGGAACTGCGCTGGGGAACATTGTACTGATTGTACTTCAGGCAGTTGTTATCATTTCCGCGGGAATTTTGATATTCAACATATATTGGGGAGAAGCACTGGGTATCAGCATGCTGGTCATTCTGGGGGAAATAATCATGATTTCTTCTTTGGGAACCATACTCGGTCTTACTTTTAAAAGTGAAAATGCGGTAGCGGGAATTTCCCAGGTCGCAATCCCGGCTATAGTATTTTTAGGAGATGGTTATACTCAAATTGGAGGCACTGGTGTAATTCTGGCTATAAAAAAAATATCGCCCATGTACTGGATAAATCACGGGCTATTTGACGCAATTTACCTAAACGAATATAAAACAGCATTCATATCCATTGCCATCAGCCTTGGTGTCGCTGCCGTATGCACGCTTGTAGTAGCGTTGCTCAACAGGAACAGGAGAACCGAAGATGAATAATGCTTTCAGAATTGCCGCTAATTATATCAGAAGGATATTTAAAAAGAAGATTAATATCATTACATATGTGTTACTGCCTCCCATTCTGGCCATTATGTTTATGCTATTGGTTTCTTCCGGGCAGAGTTCCTCAATTCTAATCGGAGTAACGGATAGTGATGCAACGGTTTCATCAAAAAATCTTATCTCATATTTAAATGAAAGCGATAAATATGAAGTAAGGAGGCTCTCAGTTGATGAACTTGAGACAGCTGTCGGGAAGAAGGATGTCAGAGCCGGTATACATATCCCTGCAGGGTTTGAAGGCTACCTGCGCGATGGAAGCGGGGAAGTCCGCGTTGAGATAATGTCAATAGAAGGTATCGCTGTCACCGGGTGGCTGAAAGGATTCCTTGACCAAAAAATTTCAATGATGTACAAAGCGGGAAGGCTTCTTGCGGACGGCGGGACGTATGATTCTGTCATTGCTGATTATCAGGATAAATATGTTTCTGTGGAAAGCGTCGAAGTCACTGATGTATCCAATAAGGTTTCAGGCACGAGGGCAGGATTCGGTTTGTTTACATTCGCATCCATGATGGGAATCTGGTCTATATGTGCACTGGGCTTC
>JAUVJE010000118.1 GCA_030592355.1 Clostridia bacterium | reverse complement strand
CTCCTTCATTTGCAACAGAAGCTGCCAATGACGACATTGATATGCCAACACCCATTCCGCCTTGAATGATCGGTATTTTCGCGATCAAATTTCCTATTTTTAAATTTTTCAATTAAATTCCCCCTTTTTTACCAACAGGGTAATTGTTATTTTAGTTGATACTATCACTACAAAACATACTGTGCCATCATCAATACGGGTGAGACCGGGGGTGATTTTATAAGCATTAAATTTATGACCAGATATTAGCACCACGGCTATTCATGTTATACTATGAGATATTAATATGGCCTGCTGCAAATTAGAATTTCAGGTTGTATAATAACCTCAAATTATTGGCTTTTGGAGTGTCAGATTATATGAGAATTATTGATATCATAATAATATTAATTACCGGTGTTGTTGCAGGCTTTATTAATGTAAATGCCGGCGGAGGTTCTTTTTTAACCATCCCCATGCTCATATTCACAGGTCTCCCTCCCGCAGTAGCCAATGGAACAAACAGAATAGCATTGACTTTTGCAAACATAATCGCTGTTTATAATTTTAAGAAAAAGGGGTTTTTCAATTGGAAACTCGGATTAGCTTTAGGCATACCGGCTGCGCTTGGCGCAATCGTCGGCGCGTTCATTTCCATCAACCTGCCTGACGAGCTTTACAACACCATCCTTGCAATTGTAATAATAGTTGTATTGATTATAATAATAGTCAATCCTCAGAAATACATAAAAAGGGCTATTATTGAAACCAGTTTAAAAAACCGTATCTTCGGTGCCGCTATATTCTTTTGCGTAGGGATATATGGTGGTGTCATTCAGGCGGGTGTCGGTTTTCTTATTATCACTTCGCTTATTTTTCTCACAGGTTACTCGCTGGTAAAAATCAACAGCCTAAAGGTGATAATCGTCCTGATATATATGTTGGTTTCTCTTCTTGTTTTCATATTATCCGGTAATGTAAATTGGATTTATGCTCTTGTACTCTCCGTTGGAAACGGAATAGGTGCCTATGCCGGAACACGTTTTGCTGTAAAACACGGGGATAAATGGATAAAGGTCGTCCTTATAATTGCAGCTTTCATCATGGCCCTTAAGCTATTGAATGTCATCTGATTGCTTTCTCAACGATTATTGAAAATAAATATTTTTGTTGATTAGAATCTGTCCCAAATAAAACAAGGTTTTTTAATAAATAGTTTTTCCAGTGTGTTTTTATTGCCATTTATTTCAACATCAGTATTTAATTGCATATAATTCATCGGCATATATCCTGTTACAAGTTGTGAAAAGGACGGTGCGGTACAAATAAGGTCCGCCTCTTTATCTGTCCGCAGTACCTGGCTTTGGCCTTTTTCCCACTCAACAAGCCAATTCCCGGTATTCCACGGGGCGTGTTCATCAATTAATGAAATAACTGCTTTTCCTGAATCTTTTGGCTTTTTTATTATTCCCAGGGTTCTTTCAGCGCTTATAATACGGTTCATTCCCGTATGGTGGCGCCTTATGTCAAGTCCCCATGGCTCCTTCACAAGAAGCTCAATGGGAAATCCCGCGGGAACTTCCAGCTTAATTTTCCTCAGATCCCCTTTGTATCCGTTTATTATTGCCTTCAATCCAAGAATGCCTTCATTTCCAATCCATGCAGCTTCAATAACGTTCATATCAAATGTATACATTTCAATTTCTTTTGATTTGAATTTTATATATGCAATCGGTTTTCCTTTTGGGTTATATCTGATAAAGACTCTTTCATTTGTTTTATACGGATCTCCTGAGAATAAGCTTTTCCACCGCCAGTCTTCTCTGGCAATACAACAATTGTACTTACGCGCAAATTTATCATACACATACTTTAAATCATCAAAATTGTCTCCCGGGAAATACTGCTTGGTAAAGCCTCCGCTTTTTGTGTCTGTTAACTGGCTTATATCCATCGTTATCGTATCTCCGTAGCTTCCTTGGGAATATCCGTATTTTCTATAATACTCATGTGAAAACGGGTATAGGTATGACATGGCAACGCCATTTTCATTCATTTCCTCATATGCTTTTATTAAAAGAGTTTTAATTGCTCCGGTGCGACGGTGTTCAAGCAGTGTTGCAACACCTGAAATTCCTCCGGAGCCGATTATTCTTCCATCCAAAAAAGATTTAAATGGTATGATATCTAAAACAGCGGCAAGCTTACCTTTATCAGTAAAGGCACCTCTTGCAAATTTCCATCTTATTTTTTCAATATCGGGATTATCCGCAGGTTTATCTTCATCATATTTCATGAAATATACAATGGACTGGAGTTTTTTTGCCTCTTTCATTTCTTCTTTTTTTAAGTTTCTATATTGCATTTTCGGTTCTCCTGTTTCAGATAATTTTATTCATGTGTATTATTACTTCACAGCATAGTTATGATTTTTCTGCTATATAGTTTTTCAATGTTTCAGAAATGAACTGCAGGTCATCCACATATACCCCGTAATTTGTAACAAACCTGAACATATTGCCTTCAGGCGGATATACAATGATTTTCCTTTTCCCAAAATAGTCTGTGAATTCATTATCATCCGTCTTTATGTTGAGGTTGAAGAAAACCATGTTTATATCCAGCATATCTTCATATACTTGCACACCGGGTATTTCGCGGAGCATTCCCGCGAGAATTTCAGCATTTTGATGATCATCGGAAAGCCGCTTAACCATTTTGGTAATGGCAATTTTCCCTGGAGCCGCTAAAACACCCACCTGCCTCATCCCTCCGCCCATAATTTTTCTTTTAAATCTTGCTTTGGCAATAAAATCTTTTGACCCTGCCAATATGGAACCAACAGGTGCTCCCAGACCTTTTGAAAGGCAGAACATAACCGAATCGCAGTACTGTGTGATTTCTGATGCATCAATCCCCAGAGAAACCGCTGCATTGAAAAGCCTTGCGCCGTCAAGATGAACGGGAACTCCATATTTGCGAGCCGTATTATATACTGCTTTCATTTTCTCAGTAGAAATCACACGACCGCTTGAGTGAGCATTCTCCATGCATACCAATCCTGTTTTAGGGAAATGCGGGTCTATTACTTTTCTTATCCGCCGCTCGATATCATCCGGAGTCAACACGCCGTCAGGACATCCCACAGACCTAAGCTGCACTCCGGCAATTATCGAAGAGGCCCCCGCTTCATGTTCTACGATGTGGCAATTATCGCCAAGGATAACTTCATTACCTCTTTCACAGTGGGTAAAAAGCGCCAGCTGATTTCCAAATGTCCCGCTTGGCACAAATAAAGCCGCCTCTTTGCCGGTAGCCGCAGCCGCCATTGATTCCAGTTCAATTACAGTAGGGTCGTCACCGCAAACGTCATCACCCACTTCTGCCCTGTACATTGCCATCCGCATTTCTTCAGTAGGTTTTGTTACCGTATCGCTTCTTATATCTATTATTTTCATAACTCACCCTCGACAAAACTTTTTATTCATCTATATATATAGTAGACAAAATCCGCATTATGCACAAGCCTTTACTATTAAGGCTTGCAGTACATCCGAATTTACAATCCACAACAAGCCCTACATAAACATATTTTTAAAAAAGACATCTTTTTAGGATGCCTTTTTTATGGTTCTGCCTGTATGTTTTACTATTTCAATGCTTCTAATATTTCTTTTGCATGGGTTTTAGGAGAAACTTTGGGAAATGCATGCGTTATCACTTTATTTCTATCAATGATAAATGTTGATCTTATAATGCCCATGTACTTCTTTCCAAACATACTCTTCTCTCCCCATGCGCCGTATGCTTCTGCCACAGAGTGATCAATGTCAGACACCAGATGAAACGGAAGACTGAATCTATCTCTAAATTTACAGTGGGAATCTTTACCGTCGGGGCTTACTCCGACAACTACCGCTCCGGTGTCCAATATTTTATCGTACACATCTTTGAATCCATTCGCCTCAATTGTGCATCCCGGCGTGTTGTCTTTTGGGTAAAAATAAAGCACAACTTTTTTCCCTTTGAAACTATCAAGTGACACTTCGTTTCCATCGGCATCATTTAATATAAAGTTAATTGCTCTGTCTTTTGCTTTTAACATAATCATCATTCCTTTCTTATATTCTTTACATACCCTGAATTTATTTTAGAGAAGCAGGATAACAGATATCTTCGGGTGCTTTTCTAAGTGTGTATTCTCTTAAATTTCGGGAAAAATGTGTATAAAAATAAATAGCTTGTATATTATATTTTAATAAGTTATAATACACCATGTGAGGAAAAGTCCTCACCCGGTTTAAGAACGCTTTTGTTTGAGCCGGTTGGTTTAAATAATTGTTGCGGAGATTCGCTAACTGGAATCATTACTCAGGGGAGATATCGGTTTCAACGCTACCCAGGGAAGGGTTTTCTGTAATTCGTCTAACGCCACAGCAATTAACAATGGTACACAGAAAGAGGTAGGAATATGTACGAGGATAAGACATTATCATGTGCTGATTGCGGAGCTGATTTTCAGTTCACCGCTTCAGAGCAGGAATTTTATGCAGAGAAAGGGTTTTCAAACGAACCCAAAAGATGCCCTGATTGTAGAGCTTCACGTAAACGAAACCGTTACAATGGCGAACGTCAGATGTATAGTGCAGTATGCGCTGAATGCGGAGCTGAAACACAGGTTCCATTCAAGCCTACAGGCGAACGTCCTGTTTATTGCAATGATTGCTTCAGAGCAAAAAGAAGTAGCTATTAATTAGTAACGAAAATTTGAACTGACAATTAATCGAAACCCCGGATTCCGGGGTTTCTTTTTATCGTTATTAATTAAAATTCATATCGGCTGTTCAGTTTAATATGCTTCGCGGTCTTTGTTCTCTCAAAAATGATAATGTTCACTCGTTTCAAACCTGATGCGTGAAATTATCATTCATGTCACCGCAGACGTTCCTCGATTGCCGTGCAATCTGCGGTACGTCAGTGATTAACCCGTCAGGAGCCGTCTATGATTTTCTCAATCCTTCCTATACTAAGCAATGTTATCCTGCTCCCGTTGAAATCTATAATTCCCTCTTCGCGGAGATTAATGAATTCTCTTGACAATGATGGTCTTGCGGCATTAAAGAATTCTGCAAGTTCATACTTTTTTAAAGGCAATTTTATTTCCCTGCAACCGGTTTTTATATAAAGATTGTATAAATAAGTACATATTTTTGCCCTAAGCCCCTTTATTGCCAAATACTCAATTTTTTTTGTTAATTTCAAAGCTTTTGCTGAAAGTATGCTCAGCATGTTTTCCTGAAGTTTACTATGCCAAATACATGCGTTTGCACATTGATTCACTATGCTTCCAGGTTTTATGAACATCACCTGTGTTGCACTCTGGCTTTCAACATTAGCCGGCCATAAACCAGCTTGCGAAAATGCAGCATTTTCCCCAAAAAGATCTCCCGGGCCCACTGTTCCAAGCAATATTCTGTTACCTGTCAGGCTCGTTTTAGAAATATTAAGGTTTCCTTCAAGAACAACACCTATCCCTTTGAGTCTCATACCCTCTACGGCAACAACTTCATTTTTAGCATACTGTCTGACAGTTGGATTCAGGCACCTTAGAAGGTATTTCAAGTTTTCCGGTTTAATCCCCCTGAATAATGGTGAATCAATTAGCGTATTTTGATAATTTTTTAACACATTTGCCTCTTCTGTAACATATGTTACGGATGTTCTAATTTCATTTTAGTATATTATACTCAAGAAAACAATCCGACTTTTAATTTATTGAAAGGTATATATTATGAAACGTAAAATAATAAAAATTGACGAAGAGTTGTGCAACGGTTGCGGAATATGCGTGGACGCCTGCCACGAAGGAGCCATTCGAATGATAGACGGAAAAGCAAAGCTTGTGTCTGAATCATACTGCGACGGTCTTGGAGATTGTCTGCCGGAATGTCCCACAGGTGCAATCACTATGGAGGAACGCGAGGCTGAGGCATATGATGAAGAAGCTGTAAACGCTCATATCGCAGCAACGGAGAAAGCACCGGAACCTCTTGCATGTGGTTGTCCCGGAACACATTCAAAAGCAATATCCCGGGAACATTCCGGTAATGTCCGTTATGAACCATCATCAGAAGCGCTTGAATCGGAACTTACACAGTGGCCGGTGCAAATTAAATTAGTTCCCGTAAACGCTCCTTACTTCAATGGTGCAAAATTACTGATTGCCGCAGACTGTACTGCTTATGCATATGCTGATATTCACCGAAAATTCATTAAGGGAAGAGTAACAATTATCGGCTGTCCTAAACTTGATATGCTTGATTACACTGATAAGCTTACACATATAATAAAAAACAATAATATTAAAAGCGTAACTGTTCTTCGCATGGAAGTTCCTTGCTGCGGCGGAATCGTTCAGGGGACAAAAACCGCTTTAATGAACAGCGGCAAGTATCTGCCATGGAATGTTGTAACTGTTACAACCGATGGAAATCTTATCGAGGCATGATGTCTTTATCACCTATATGTTAAATTTCCCGGGGCAAAATTGCCCTGGGATTTATTTATTTTCGAAGAAACCTTCCCGGAAGGTTTTTTATTTTTGGAATGTTTTCCAGGTTTTATGAATAGTTCAAGGAATTTATTTGAGTTGCTCAATTTATGGTAGAATGTCCTTATGGAGGATGTTTATGGAACATAAGATAAGAGCACTTGTGTGCAATGCGGGAAAACGAATAGTTAAAACCGGACTTGCTTCCGGAACATGGGGTAATGTGAGTGCCAGGATTGATGAAAATACAATGCTTATCACTCCAAGCGGCAGGGATTATTCCGATATAGAATCTGAAGATATAGTCCTCGTTGACATTCACACATTAAAAGCTATAGGCGAATTGGCTCCAAGCAGCGAAACCCCCATGCATGCTGCAATTTATAAGTACCGTCCGGAAATAAACGGAATTATACACACTCATCCTCAATATGGCTGTACGGTCGCCGCCGCGAGAAAAGAAGTTCCCCCAATACTCGATGATATGGCACAACTCATTGGTCCGGGGTTAAAAGTCGCAGACTACGCCCATCCCGGTTCCGACAAAATGGTTGAGGGTGTTCTTGGTGCCATAAAAAACAGAAACGCCTGTCTTCTTGCAAATCATGGGGCTGTCTGCATCGGAAGAACGCTTGATGAAGCTTTTACGGTTAATATAATATTGGAGAAATCCTGCAAGGCATACATTGATTCTTTCGCAATCGGCAAAGCGGTGCCTTTTTCATATGAAGAAGCCGCAGCCCTTCACAAAATGTATATGGAAACTTATTCCCTTTTAGACCAAAAACAAAAACAACGTCTCGCCGGAATTACCCAAACGGGAGTAAAATGAAAAAAGTATTTACCTTAATGTTTATAGTGATTTTGCTTTGTGCTATTGTTGCCGCCGGATTTTACTATATAACCCAGCAGGGTGTTTTTGCGCGCGAGATTTCTTTACATAAAAATTCAATCTCTGATTCTCCATTGATTTCAGAAGCAATTGAATCAGATGTTTCCGCTCTATTGCTAAATGCAATAAAAACCACAAAAAATTTCGATGTATTACCGCCCGGGCATACCGAGAAGTTAGTATTGAAAGCAGTTTACAAACCCGATATTAGAATGAACTACACGATACATTACAATCCCTATACCAAAGAAGGTTACCTGGAAAAAGGTTTATTGAAGAAAAACTATTTTGAAATTCCGATTCAAACCATGGATGTCATATTACAGCCAATCACCGTT